>WQXF01000006.1 GCA_009784985.1 Clostridia bacterium
CCAACAGCACTCCGCCTGTGCGCACGCCTGCCTGACAGCTTGCTTCGCAGAACATCCACCGAAACATAGCGGTTATCCGGATCAAAGGCAAGGCATCCGCGCACAATGCGCCGCAACCGGATGGGCAAGTCCTTCAGCCGCTCGCTTCCCGAAATATAATCCCCGGTGAGTAGGAATACCAGCGTCTTGCCCACAGCATATACATCGGTTCGCACATCGGTCTGCTGATAGCCGAACTGCTCCGGCGCAGCGATAGCTCGTGTTCCCATTACCACCGTGTCGTTTGGTTTGGCAGAGTTATAAGCTCTCACACTGTCCAGATCAATAAGCCGGTATTCGCCCGATGGGGTGCGTACAATGTTTTCCGGCTTGATATCGCGATGAATAACGGGTGGGTTTTGACGATGCAGCCATGCCAACATATCGCACAGTGCTACGGTGGCCTTCACAGCCAGACGGGCCGGCATCGGGCCTTCGGATTCGACAATCTGGTGCAGCGTATCGCCTTCAATGTATTCGCGCATCAGGTAGCAGCGTTCGCCTTCCGAAAAACAAAGAATCCCGCACGGCAAAAAGGGCGCTTCCCCGTGCGCTCGCAGATGTACGAACTCTTCCCGCAGTAGCCCCGCAGCTTCGCCTGTGGCGGTCTTTAGCAGGCAGCGCTGCGTTGTTCCTTCCGCCTCCAGCAGATACACTTGCTTGTGTTTGCCGTGTTTTAGGCAGGAGCACACACGATAGTTCTCCTTCAGCACTACAGGTAGCGTAAAATCTGCTGCTGCTTCAGCATCCCAGGGTTCCATTCCAGTTCTGATGGGTCTCTCGCTAGGAGTACTCATAAAAGCGGTCTCTCCCCTATCGATACTAAAAATTCAGATGCGTCTTCCAGCGAACGTTTTAAGCAGATACAGCTGATCAACGCCGCGTCGCGGCTGACCTTTGGATACAAAACAGGCCGGTTTCCTATCGCCAACAGGCGCTGGGTTTCCCCCAGCGTCAGGGACAAAGCGAAAGCAATGCGCAGCATAACATCTCTTCCCGGCAAGCGATCCCCGGAAAACACCTGGTATACATATGACTTGCTCAAGCAAGACCGGGTAATGACTTGCCGCATGGTGCACTGGCGCTTCCACAACAAAGAAACCAGATAGGCCGGAAGTGAAGGGAAAAACGAAGAGCTTTCGCTGAATATCTCCCGCTGCATCCTTTCCGGTTCCGCTATTAATTGATTCATCAGCTTTCCAGTCTCAATGCTTTCAATGTTCTCCATATGAATCATTCTCTCTGCCTCGTGCTCAGGAATATGATTCCTCACTTCAAATTTAGCCTAAACTCAGGCTCATCATACCACAAATGGTGAATCTCGACAATCAACACGAAGGAGCACTGGCGAAAAATTAGCACGTGCCGTGCGCTCCGCAAATATTGTCACACCACACCAGTTCATGTATAATAGAATTGGCACAAGGCGTCCATTTAGGAGTGAACATATGGAAAAAGCAAATCCACAAGGGCTGCTCTCCGTGGTGATGCCCGTATACAACGAAGCAGCCATCGTCGAAGAAAGCATCCGCCGCGTCGGCAAGGTGCTGCGGGACGCGGGTATTCCTCACGAGCTGATTTTGGTAGACGACGGATCCGCCGACGATTCCTGGGCCAAGCTGGCCGGGCTGGCCAACGGGCTCCCGTGGGTGCGGGCGGTGCGCCTGAGCCGCAACTTCGGCAAAGAAGGCGCCATGGCCGCCGGGCTGGACCGGGCGCTTGGAGCCTGCGCGGTGGTGATGGACTGCGACATGCAGCATCCGCCCGAAACGCTGCCCGAAATGTACCGCTTGTGGCAAAACGAGGGCATCCAAGTGGTGGAGGCCATCAAAAACACCCGTGGCAAAGAAAACCGGTTGCATACCTGGGCGGCCAACTGGTTTTACGGCCTGTTTCGGGCATCCGCAGGCCTCAATTTGCGCAACGCATCGGATTTCCGCCTGCTGGATCGGGCCGCCATCGATGCATGGAAGTGCATGCCCGAGCGGCGGACTTTCTTTCGTGCCATGTCCACATGGGTGGGGTTCACCCGCGCCCAGGTGGGTTTTGATGTAGCGCCCCGTGCCGATGGAAAGTCCCGCTTTTCCGTGCGGCGGCTCACTTCCCTGGCTATTGACGCCATCACTTCGTTTTCTGCCGTGCCGCTGCAACTGGTTACCCTGGGCGGCTTTGTGCTGCTTCTGCTGTTTGCGCTGCTAGGCATCCAAACCGTATACATGAAGCTGGCTGGCAAAGCGGTTCCCGGTTTTACCACGGTGATCTTGCTGCTGCTGATCATCGGCGGCACGCTGATGGTGGCCCTGGGTATCATCGGCATCTACATCGCAAAGATATATGAGGAGGTAAAGGGCCGCCCCCGCTATCTAGTGCAAGAAGAGAAACAGAGCAGGCCCGAAGACGCATAATGTTTGGAAAAACCACCACCGTACTGTTTTGGGCTTGCGCCTTGATTTGTTTTGTGGCGTTTCATAAGGGCATTTGCCGGCGTGTTGATAAAATCCGGCCCGTTGTTTGGGCGGAAAACACGCTGGACCGCTTGCGGCCATGGTTGATTTTTGCTGCGGTGGTTCTGGCTGCGGGCCTGGGTTTATTTGTGCGGCTATATCGATTCCCCATGCTCCCCAGCGGCGTCAATCAGGATGGGGCCATGGCCGCCAGCGACGCCATTGCCCTGGCCGCCTATGGAACCGACCGGCTGGGCACACCCTGGCCCGCCCACATGGAAGCCTGGGGCAGGGGGCAAATGAGCGCGTTGCTCACCTACATGCTGGCCGGTATGTTTAGGCTTTTTGGCGTCTCTACCCTTACGCTTCGTTTGCCGCAGATGCTCATCAGCCTGGCATCCGTTGTTGTGTTTTGGGATTTTGCCCGGCGATCCCTGGGCAAGGGTTTCGGATGGGTGGCGCTGGCGCTATTGCTGATCAACCCGTGGCACATCATGCAGAGCCGCTGGACCATCGATTGCGCGCTATTCCCCCACTTTTTTCTGTTTGGCACATACTGTTTGTTGCGCGGATGGGAACAAAGGGGCTGGTTCTACGGGGCCATGGTGTTTTTTGCGCTAAGCATGTACACCTATGGCATCGCACTGTACACGGTGCCGCCCTTTCTGTTGGTTGCCATGGTTGTTCTATTCTGCCAAAAGCGTCTGCGCTGGCTGGATGGGCTGCTGTGCGCGGCGCTGTACCTGGTGATCTCCGCGCCCTTCCTGGCGGTGATGATCCTCAACGCCGTGGGGGGCGAGACGTTTACGCTGTTTGGGTTCACCATCCAGCGCTTTGAGCATTCCATCCGCTCGGCAGAGATTGTGCTCATGCAGCCGCAGATGTACGCCGGTTTTGCGGGCAACGCGCCCTACCTGCTCAACGTGCTGCTCTTTCAGCTAGACGGCTATCTTTATATGAACTTACCCGAATACGGTTCGAACTATCTGTTTGCCATGCCGCTGATTATCGCGGGTATCGCGGCTTTTATGGGTGATCGCATAAGCAAGCGGCAGCCTTGGCTCCAAACAGAAGGGCAACGCCCTCAGTGGGGTATGCTGTTGATGATCTTATGGCTCTTGGCGGCCATCTGGTCGGCCCTCAATACTGATTCTGTGCACCTGGGGCGGGCGGCCATCCTGATGTATCCGGTGATCCTGATGATCGCCTATGGCATCTACCTGATATGCAAACGCCAGCGGTTGCTGGCGGTGGCGCTTGCAGCTATTTTTGCTTTGGGCGGGGTGCGGTTCGCCGGCCAATATTTCTCCCACAACACCCAGCACAACCTTGGCCGCCTGTACTACGCCGGCCTGGTAGACGCCATGGCCGCCACCCAGGGCCGCTCCATGGATACCCTGTACGTCACCCTCACCTTCCCGGATGAGACCCCCTACGGCATGCCGCTGGAAGTGCTGGTGGAATACGCCGCGCGGCTGGATGCCAAGTATGTGCATCAAAACGCAACCATGGCCGACGAGGATGGCCGGGTGTGGAAGCCCTTTATAGAGCGGTACCGGCGCGCCAAGATAGACGAGCTGCATATCGACCCCCAGGCCGAGGCGCTCTACATCATTTTTGAGCCCGATAAGGCGTATTTTGATCCGGATGCCTTTGTTTTTGAACCCTTTGGCGATTACTATTTGGTAACGCCCAACGTATTGCTGAAATAGCGGAGGGAAAACCATATGCCTCCTACTTTTAGGAATTACAATCCCCACCCTTTGTTTGGTGAGGATTATGTCGCGCTCAGGAACTTCCTGATCAAGCTGAACAGCCACAACTATCACTTTGGCCGCTGGGACTGGATGATAACCCACGGTTATCTGGACAAGAGCGGCCTGCCCCACATCGGCCTTTGGGAAGAAAACGGGGAGATTGTGGCGGCGGCTACATATGATTGTGGGCTTGGAAAAGCGTTTTTATTGATGGCGGACGGTTATCGGCATTTGGGGGAAGAACTGTTTCTTTATGCAAAAGACGCCCTTGCCAAAGACGGAAAATGCAAAGCGCTGATTTTAGACGGCGACATGGAGTTGCAGGGCATCGCCGCACGGAACGGCTTCTACCCAACGCAAGATAAGGAATGCGACGCAGTCTATCCCATTGACATCGATTCTATCCATTACACTTTGCCCGAAGGTTTTGCGATCACCAGCATGGCGGAAACCTACGATCTATATCAATACGGGCAAGTATTGTGGAAGGGTTTTGACCATGAAGCAAACGGCGAAGGGCCTTTTGTGCTTAAGCCAGAGGAGTTGCCGGAATGGGAGATTGGGTTTAAGCGCCCCAACGTCAATCTGGATTTAAAGATCGCCGTTGTTGCCCCGAACGGGGATTTTGTGTCGTACTGCGGCATGTGGCAGGATGATGCATCCCAAAGTGTGTTGGTGGAGCCGGTGGCCACAGACCCAGCCTACCGCAAAATGGGCCTTGGCCGGGCTGCCGTACTGGAGGCGGTGCGCCGGTGCGGATTGCTCGGAGCAAAGCGGGCTTTTGTTGGCTCATCCCAACAGTTTTACTACAGCATTGGTTTTTGTCCTTACGCCACCTCCACATGGTGGGCGCAAAAATAACCCATTGCTGAAATAACGGAGGAAATAAACATGACCCAGCCCTACGCCATCCTGCAGATCGACCCATGGCTGGAGCGCTATCAAGGCGATATTGAACTGCGCATGGAGCGCTACCAGGCAACCCGGCGGGATTTACTGCGCGGCAAAAAGCTGAGCGATTTTGCCAACGGGCACTTGCACTACGGCTTTCACCGCACACCAACGGGCTGGGTGTACCGGGAGTGGGCGCCTGGCGCCGACGCCCTGTACCTGATGGGCGATTTTAACGGTTGGAACCCCCTTTCCCACCCCATGGACCGGCAGGCCGACGGCAGCTTTGAACTCCATCTGCCCGGCGCAGACGCCCTTCGACACGAGCAGCGGGTGAAGGTGCGGGTAATGGCGAACCATGCTGCCCGGGATCGGATTCCCCTCTACATCCGCCGCGTGGTGTGCGACGAAAAAACAAACGATTTTACCGGCCAGATCTGGGATCCTCCCCAGCCCTTCCCCTGGACCGACGCCCGCTTTTCGCCCCGCCGCAACCTGCCGCCACTGATCTATGAGGCCCATGTGGGCATGGCCCAGGAGCGGGAAGGCATCGGCACCTACCGGGAGTTTGCCGAGTGTATGCTGCCCCGCATCAAGGCCGATGGCTACAACACCGTGCAGCTGATGGCGGTGATGGAGCATCCCTATTACGGCTCCTTTGGGTACCAGGTAAGCAACTTTTTTGCCGCCTCCTCCCGCTTTGGCACGCCCGAGGACTTAAAGTACCTAGTCAACACCGCCCACAGCATGGGCCTGTCGGTATTTCTTGACCTGGTGCACTCCCATGCCGTTAAAAATACTGCCGAGGGTATCAATCTATTTGACGGCACCGAGGATCAGTTTTTCCGTGGCGACCACCCCGCCTGGGATTCCAAGCTGTTTGACTACGGCAAGCACGAAGTGTTGCACTTTTTGCTAAGCAACGTAAAGTTCTGGCTCACCGAGTATCATTTCGACGGGTTTCGGTTCGACGGCGTCACCTCCATGATGTATCACGACCACGGCCTGGGCGTCGCCTTTGACCATTACGACCGTTACTTTAGTATGAACACCCATACCGAGGCCGTCACCTATTTGCAACTGGCCAACGAGCTGGCCCACAGCGTAAAACGCAACGCCATCACCGTAAGCGAAGACATGAGCGGCATGCCCGGCATGTGCCTGAAAATAAGCGACGGCGGCTTGGGTTTTGATTATCGCCTGGCCATGGGTGTGCCGGATTTTTGGATCAAGCTGACCCAAGACACACCCGACGAGCATTGGGACATCGCCAAGATGTGGCACGAGCTCACCACCCGCCGCCCTCAAGAAAAGAACATAGGGTATGCCGAATCCCACGATCAGGCGCTGGTGGGCGACAAAACGCTCATGTTCCGCCTGGCCGACAAAGAGATGTATTGGCATATGGATCGTTCAGGCGAAAACATGATCATCGAGCGGGCCATAGCGCTGCACAAAATGATTCGGCTGGTCACCCTTTCCCTGGCCGGTGAGGGCTATCTAAACTTTATGGGCAACGAGTTTGGGCATCCGGAATGGGTTGACTTCCCTAGGGAGGGCAACAATTGGAGCTATCATCACGCCCGCCGCCAATGGAGCCTTGCGGGCAACGAGTTGCTTCGTTACGTGTTTTTGGGCGATTTTGACAAGGCGATGCTGGCGCTGGCCAAAAAATACCGCCTGTTGGAAGCGCCCTTTGCCCGCAACCTGTGGCAAGAGGAACCCCGCAAGCTGCTGGCCTACGAAAAGGCCGGGCTGGTGTTTCTTTTTAACTTTCACCCCACCGAGTCACAGCCGGATTTCTTTTTGCCGGTTCAACCCGGCACATACCGGGTGGTGCTGGACACGGACGCATCGGCCTTTGGCGGGCAGGGCCGCATTTCACACGATGTGGTGTACGAGGCGCATGAAGGCGGATTCCCGATCTACATTCCGGCACGTACGGCGTTGGTGTTGAAAAAGAAGGGGTAAAGATATGTCATCTGATTTAACATCATGCGATGCTTCGTTCTCTATCCCGAATGAGGAAACATACAAAGCCATTGACGATGTGGCGAACAGAAGAAATTTAAGCCGTTTATTTTCTTCTGTTACAGAGTTAATGGAGGACTTGTGTGTTGACGACCCTATCACGGCCAAAATAGAAGCGGAGCTAGACCGCCGAAGTGGGTTATCTAAAAACCCTGATACCAAATGGTATAGTACGGAAGAAGTTAGGCTGAAGTTTGGGCTAGAGCCATGAAGTTTTTGCGCCAAATTAGAGTAGGGCGCGGCGACCCGACGCGCCGCCATATTTCGCAAAAGCTGAGTTATTTTGGGCGAACTACGGCGCGTCCGGTGGCCGCGCCCTACAATGGTTAACCCGGTCGTTTGTGTAGGGGCGGATTCCATATCCGCCCGAATCATGGTGTTCAGGGTCGACGAAATCAGAGCGGGCGAAAATGGATTTCGCCCCTACCTCAGCCCTTGATTCGCATTTTCAGTTAATTGACAGACAGTCCCTCGGCCGAGCATTCCTCATCCTGCACAACGAATAATTCAACGTAGATTCAGTAACAGCATCCGCCAAAACCCACAAATTATCCACCAACCTCATTTCAATGCCACGTTTGAACAATTCAGCAAAAACATCGCCTATTTGCGTTTTTCCAATAGGCGTTTCGGCTTGTTCGCTTACATAGTATCCGGCAATTTCATCTTGTTGATAAAAGTTTAACGGATCAAATTCATATACGTACAGCGTGGTCTTTTGCATTCTCTCAAACCACCCGTGTTCGATTGCCACGCAATGGCGGCAAGAGGAAGAGAAAAATCTTTCGATATCCTCCTCGCTGGTTTTGTCAGAGGCATGATACGTCACACGAGGGCAATCCCGCGGCGTCAAATAAATCGGCAGGCGTTTTTCATCGATGGCCCACACCAGCCCCTTCGAACGATCCACATCATTTCTAACCGGAATACGCGGAAAGAACCGGACGATATCCGGTTCTTCGCTTACATGAAACAATCTCATTTTTCGGTTACCGCACGGGCCTGCGCTGGGGCGCCGCCGCACCGTTCTTTAGCGTAATCACCACATGGCGGTTAGGCTCCTCGCCCTCGCTGTGGGTGGTGACCTGGGGATGGTTTTGCAGCGACGCGTGCAGGATCCGGCGCTCGTAGGGGTTCATGGGTTCCATGGTGACCTTGCGGCCGGTTTTGTGGGCGCGGGTCGCCATGCGCGCGGCCAAGCGGCGCAAGGAATCCTCGCGTTTGGCGCGGTAGTTTTCGGTATCCAGGGTAACGCGGATGTAATCGTCGCTGCCTTTGTTTATAAGCAGGCTGGTGAGGTACTGCAGGGCGTCCAGGGTCTCGCCTCTGCGGCCGATCAGTATCCCCTGCATGTCGCCGATCATCTGGGCATACAGATTCCCTTCGGGATCGGTCTGCACGTCCACCTGCACGGGCACACTCATCAGGCGGGTAAGCTCTTGCAAAAACTGCTGGGCGCGGCCTTGCACGGTGCCGGGATCATGGGTCACCAGTTGATCCTTGTCGATAGGCGCGGGCCTAAAAGCCGGGCTTGGGGCATGCTTGGGTTTGGGCTTGTCCGGCTCGCTGGGCTTGGGGGCAGGCGTGGGTTTTGGAAGCCTGGGCGGCTTCTCCTCTGATTTTGGCTTTTCTTCTGATTTGGGTTTTTCGGCCTTTTTTTCGGCGGGAGGCTTTTTCTCGGCCTTTGGCTTCGCAGCAAGCGCGGGTTTGCTCTCACGGGGTTCTTCGGGGCCACCAAAGGAATCCAGGGTCATGGAACTAAGGGCCGACAGCATGTCGTCTTTTGTGTCGTCCATCACAAACCGTACGCGGGCTTCCTTGCTGCCAAACAGACCAAACAGGCCCTTTGCGCCCTCTTCCAGCACCTCCACTTTTACATCAGAGATGGTGCAGCCCAACTTGCGCAGGCCATCACTAATGGCCTCTTCTGTGGTTTTGCCGGTAAACTCATGTTTGCTCATTTAATGCCAACCTCCTTCGCGACGGCGGCTTTCATATCTTGCCAGGCAAAGTAACGGGTAAACAGCAACTGCTGTGCAGCGGCGATCAAGCTGGAGGCCACCCAATACAGCGCAAAGGCGGCCGACGAGGTGGTGCAGAACCATAGCGACATCAGGGGCATCATCATCATCATGGTTTTGCCCATGTTGGGCTGCTGCTGGCCACCTGCTGCGGGCGCGGCGGCAGCAACGTTGGCGGTTTGCGGCATCAGTTTTTGGGATACATACTGGGAGGCCACACACAGCAGCGGCAATACATAGTAACCGTTCATCTGCACAAATATGGAGAAACGGAAGAACAGCAGGTTAAAGTTAGAAAGCCCGGGCACCGTGGCGTAATGCTCCCCAAACTCAGGCAAACTGAGGATATCGGGAATGGACTTTGTAAATGCTTCGAATATTGCTTTGTTCGCATCCGAACTCTGCGCTGCCGTTTGGGGAACCGAAGCGACGAAGGCCCTGAATGCCTCGAATGCCTCTTGATTGGCAAACAGCAGGGGCTCCATGCCCTGAAAGGAGCGGATCACTTCTTCCCACATTTTTTTGTCGATGGCACGCAGCGAGTTAGAGCTGGGCATCACCGACATGGCAAAGTTGTCGGGCATCCATAGATTTCGAATCCATAAGAAGGGCTCTAGGACCACCTCGTGGCCGTTGATCAGTTGCAAAAACTGTGTGACTAGATTTTCATTGGCGATGTGGCGCATGGCTCCAAACATAGCAAACAGGATCGGCATGGTGAGCAACATCGGCAAACAGCCGGACAGGGGGTTGATTTTCTCCGCCTTGTACAGCTCCTGGGTTTTTTGATTGAGTTTTTCGCGATCATTGGCGTATTTCTTTTTGAGGACTTCCATCTTAGGGTTTAGTTCGGACATACGCTTCATAGAACGTCGGCTCTTAAGATCAAGGGGCGTAAGGCATACCTTGATAAATACCGTAAACAAAACGATGGCCACGCCATAATTGGGCACAATCCGGTAAAAAAAGTTGATGATGGATAGCAGGATATCGTTCATAACGTGGGGCTCCTCCTCAATCTGATTCCTACGGTACCGGATCGTAGTATCCGCCGCGGTGAAAGGGGTGGCACTTGAGCACCCGGCGGACCGCCAGCCATCCGCCTTTTGCCGCGCCGTACTTTTCAATGGCCTCCACCGCGTAGGTCGAGCAGGTGGGATCAAACCGGCAGCTGGGCGGATACAGCGGGCTGATCTGCCGCCGGTAAAAGCGCAATAGCGCCAGCATCAGCTTTTTCATGGCTTGGCCTCGGGCAACAAACCCTGCTTGCGCACCAGATGAAGCAACGACCGCTCCAACGCCCGGTAATCAGCCGCAGCAGCAGCCTCCCGCGCCACCACCACGTACTGGCCGGAGCGCAGTTGGGGAATCATGGCACGAAACGCCTCGCGCAGGCGGCGCTTGGTGCGGTTGCGCACCACCGCATTCCCCACCTTTTTGCTTACCGAAAAACCTACCAGCAACCGCGGCCCGCGCAGGTAAAGCAGCGCCATCTCGCGGTTGCCCATGGACTTCCCCCTGCGGAACACGTACTGGAATTGACGGTTCTTTCGCAATCGATAGATGCCGTTCATCGCTTGCCGACCTTACATTTTTATATGTAGGACAAACAGGACAAAAGCCCGCGCCCGGCACAGACGCCGGACCGGGCCGTCGGGCGGGCACGGGAGCCGGAATACATCGGCACGCCCTGACTTACACCGTTAGCCTGGTGCGGCCGCGACGGCGGCGGGCCGCCAGCACGCGCTTGCCAGCCTTGGTGGCCATGCGCTGCCGGAAACCGTGCACCTTGCTGCGTTGGCGCTTTTTAGGTTGATACGTCCTAAACATGGGAACACTCCTTTTGCGTACCGTCCGCTGATCTACTCACGGCGGGAAATATTGGATCGCGCGGCAAAACCGCACGCTGCTCCACGATAGCTATCTTAGTATACAGGCCTTGGCGGGCGCTGTCAATCTTAATCCGCCAAAAAATCATTATTTATCTGGAATCAAGCTCTTCAAACTCTGTATCATTCCAACGCAATACCCCATCCAGCACAGCATACGGAAGTGTTTCGTACTCCATACTCAAATACACATGGATCGCAACCATCATCTCCGCGTCTTCCGAACCAAAAACCAGCAGATCTCCTCTTTGCGGCGCAGCCACCAGTAATTCGCCCTTGATTGCCGGAAACAACTCCTGCTTCCACATGGGCAAAAGGAGCAGACTGGACTCGTACATGCCGTCCAAGGCGGCCCAGTATCTTCCATCTTCCTCTATCCATTGCACTCCCTCGGCCAGGCGCGCAAGATTTTGGCAGGCTAGTTCGCGCAGCGCGGCCCTTTCGATGCCCAACTCCTCCAAATCGGAAGAAAGAACATTACGGACAGTAGTGGGAAAATCGAACACATACAAAACAATCAAAGAAGGCGTCCACTCTTCATACACGGAGTGCAACATGGCTTCCTCATCAAACACTTCTAGATATGTCTTAGGGCGGAGCACCGGCACGATGTTTTGCGCGTTTAACTCCTCTTCCGGAGGGCTCAATATAATTTCCGTATAGGCTTTTACGTAGTATGCAAGAAGCTGCTCCAACCTATCCGGAGCGGCAAGATATTCGCCGTACATATTGTTTGTCCAAATCTGGCCCCCCTCTTCTTGGCCGGAGAGGCGCACTTCGATCACTTCCGCATCAATCTGCGTTATGGAAGCGTTTGGCATGGCTTCTTGCAAAAGCAAACAAACACGCTGGGTGAATTCGGCCTGGTCAATAATCCCTTCCTCCTGGGCAAAAGCGCTGAGGCAAGCGCTACCCGCCAGGATCATCGAAAAGAGTAAAGCAATCCACTTCATATTCCGCATCTTGATTTCTCCCTCTTCATTCTTGTTTTATGATACCCTCCGCCGTCACCAGCGCACGGATTAGCCTGGGCGGCTCCACCTGCGTATCCTCAATCACAATCGCCCGTTGCACCGCCTCTAGAGCCTCGGCAACATGCTCCGTATCGTTGGCGTAGAGCACAGCCAGGGGCTGCCCGGCTTCCACCCGGTCCCCTATGCGCACCTGCATCACCAGGCCCACCGCCGGGTCGATCACATCGTCTTTTGTCACCCGGCCAGCGCCCAAGGACTGGGCAGCATAACCGATGGCCACGGTGTCCATGCGCGCCACATACCCGGCCCGGAGCGTTGGCACAGGCACACGATGTACAGCCTGAGGCAACAGCGACGGATCATCGGCCACCCGTGGGTCGCCGCCCTGGGCCTGGATCATCTGGCGCAGTTTTTGCAGGCCCGCGCCGCAACGAAGGGCCTCTGTTAACTTGGCACGAGCCGTAGCCGTATCCGGAGCCTTTCCGGCAGCCACCAGCATCAGCGCGCCCAATATCAGCGACACCTCCAGCAGCGGACCTTCTACCCGCCCGGCCAGCACGTCGATGGCCTCTTTTACTTCGAGGGCATTGCCCACATGGGAGCCTAGGGGTTCGTCCATGCCGGTAATCACCGCCACCATGGGTTTGCCTGCAATCCGGCCGATGTCCACCATGCGGCGGGCCAGTTCGATGCTTTCGGCCTCGGTTTGCATCATCGCGCCGTTGCCGGTCTTCACGTCCAGCACAATGGCCCCCGCCCCCGACGCCAGCTTTTTGGATACGATGCTGGATGCGATCAGGGGCAAAGACTCCACCGTGCCGGTTACATCGCGCAGGGCATATAGGGTTTTGTCCGCCGGGGCCAGCGCGTCGGTTTGCCCCACCAGCGCGCAGCCGATGCGCCGCACCTGGGCAATAAATGCTTGTTGACCCAGCTCAATGCCCATGCCGGGGATGCTTTCGAGCTTATCCAGGGTGCCGCCGGTATGGCCCAGGGCGTGGCCGCTCATTTTGGCTACAGGCGCGCCGCAGGCAGCCACCAACGGGGTAAGGATCAGCGTGGTGGTATCGCCCACCCCGCCGGTGGAATGCTTGTCCACGCACACGCCGCCCAATTCAGAAAGATCCACGGTTTCCCCGGAATGGGCCATGGCCAAAGTCAAGTCGGTGGTCTCCCGCGCATCCATGCCACGCCAGCACACCGCCATCAGCCAGGCCGACAGCTGATAATCAGGCAGGGTTTTTTCGGTGGCGCCGCGCACCACGTATTCAATCTCTTCACGGGCAAGAGCCCCCCCGGCCTTTTTTTTGCGGATGATGGACACCATATCCATGCCACTGCGCATATATGATCTTCCTTTCAGAACAGTCTGCTAAAGCAAATGCACTTCATAATCATTACTATACCATGATAACACCTTATGTCAATAAAAAACCCACCGGATTGCTCCGGCAGGGTTCGTTTGCAGTACGGCATACAATTACGATTTGTTATCTTTATTAATTAAGTCCTTAAGCACATCGATCAGCTCAGATATTGGCGACCGGAAGACATACCGGACTACAACAAACGTCATGCCGACAACTTCGGCAAGTATTGCTGTAACAAGCAAAGAAATAAAAGGTAGGCTGGTAGATTGGATGATGGTTTCATTCAAAACAATTTCCGGTATAAACCGCAAAGCCCACACGACTTGCGCAACCAGAACAAGCGTAAACACGCAGGCAAGCACTGTCTGCATGACTTGTTGAGGCTTCCCAATTTTCTTTAGAGATTGGAAAACCATCTCAAAAAGATAGACCATAGGGTTCTTCTTGCAATCAGCACAGTTGTACAGATCATCATCCTTCTCAGTGAAGGGTTCCACTACGGGTAGGCTTCTCCGTTTCTCATCATTTCTCTGCTCCGTTTCTCCATTTAGACTCATCTCGTCACCTTCAATCCCAGTGCACCAAGGCGTCGTGACATCGCTACGTGGGAAACCGCAAATCTCTTCGCAAGTTCCGCTACGGTAAGAAATACAAGCTCACCATGTACTCTGCGCAAAAGCTCTGTGGGCATTAGGAGTTCCGCCGCAAAGTTGTTCGCCCACTCTTCCTCTGGAGAAAACTCATTAACCCGGTTCAGCTCATGCGCCTCTTTAAGCTCGCCCTGATGCAAACAATAGTGACCCAACTCATGAGCAACTGTGAAATTTTTTCTTACGGGGGCATGCTTTCTATTTACATAAATCCCGTATGCATCTCCATACAAATTGTCTTCAACATAACGCAGATACCCATATGCATCCTGGTTATGCGGACCAGTGAAATCATCTTCAAAGACGAGGACTCGCAGCCTTTGCGCAATGGCAATGACATTAATAGGCAAACTTTTTGCTTTGTCATAGGTATTCCAATACCATTTCAATAACTCGCTTGCAGTCTTGAAATTAATCACAGGGCATCCACCCCCTTGCTGTCTGTACGATCCCTCCAGGACAATGATAACTACTATTTCGCATTGTACCAGATGAATCCAATTTGCGCAAGGGGGTTTCACAATATATACTGCTTTTTTTTTCAGAGGGCACAGTATATGGTATATCTTCAAATGCAAAGCTCACGCAGAAATAAGCAAACCCCATAACGAAAATCGCGAGATATCGAAGATAAAGGCGTTAAACTTGAATGCCCCAAGAAGCAGAGAAACACATCTCGTATCGACAGTTCACTTTCTCTTCGCAAAACTCATTCATGCATTCGAGAGCTGAAAAAGTCTATGAAGATCTCATACGGCCAACAGACAGGCCGGTGAAAAGCATTGGTAATTGCTCACTGCCCGTCCGTTTTTTCTTCAACAATCCTCTCAACGACACGAATCACAAGGGATTCCAACTCCCCCGCACACGCCTCGTACACCGCCTTCGATCCCCCCCAGGGATCGGCCACGTCGCCCACCTCATCCAGATACCCACACAGGGTAAACACCTTGGCTTCAGGAGCGATCTGCCGCGCAGCCTGGGCATGGGATTCCGTCATCGTTAGGATCAAATCCGCTTCTCCAGCCATGTGGGGCGTCAGCCGCCGTGCCCGGTGCGCTTCCAACGATAGGCCACGATCTTCCATGGCATGCCGCGCGTTGTGGGAGGCTAGCTGGCCATCTTGTGCAAAGACTCCCGCCGAGCCGATTTGCAAGCTATCTAACTTGCGTTCATCAGCAGCACGCCTGGCCAAAACCTCGGCCATGGGGCTGCGGCAGGTATTGCCGGTGCACACAAACAACAAACGCAAACCAGTTCCACCCTCTCCCTAATCGGCATGTTCAATAGCAAAATTCGCCGCCCGGCACAGGCGGTTCATTACCGCAAGCCCAATGCCCTCGGCTTCAACGGCCTCCGCAATGATGCGCTGGAACCCTTGGGCATCCAACTCGCGCAGAGCGGCAAACAGCTGCGCCGCCGCTTCGCCGGGTTTGCCCGACCTGCCCAGCGCCCGGAAGACCCGCGGCCCATAGGCGCACCGCTGCTCCGCAGGGGCCAGGATCACGGCGCGTTCACCAGCAACTTTTGCCTCATCGTAGAGCCGAGATGCCAAAACGGCCCGCCCTTCTTCTGTACCGGAAACGATCACCACCGTTGCATCCGGCGCATAATGCTTGTACTTCATGCCCGGCGAACGGGGGGCGATCTCTTTTTTTAATGGAGCCAGCGCGGCAGCATCCACGCGCACCTCACCCAGCAACTCCCGCAGGGCTTCCAGCGTTACGCCGCCGGGACGCAACACCACCGCCATTTCCTCGGTAAGATCCAGCACGGTGGACTCCACGCCCACAGCACAAGCCCCGCCATCCAATATCATTGGGATACGCCCGTTCATGTCCTCGTACACATGCCGGGCAGTTGTAGGGCTGGGCCTGCCGCTGCGGTTGGCGCTAGGGGCGGCAATGGGCCTTGATGCCTCCCGGATCAACGCCAGAGCCACCGGATGGGCGGGCAAACGCACTGCCACGGTGTCTAATCCGGCGGTCACCTGATTGGGCACCCGGGCGGCTTTGGGCAATACCAAGGTGAGGGGGCCGGGCCAGAAGCGCTCCATCAGCAAGCGCGCCCGGGCATCGATGCGCGCCACCAGGGGCTCTACGTCTGCCACCTCCGCCACATGCACGATCAGGGGATTGTCGGCAGGCCGCCCCTTAGCGGCGAATATACGCAACACAGCCTCGGGCCGCAACGCATCGGCGCCCAGGCCATACACGGTCTCGGTAGGGAAGGCTACGGCCTGGCCGTCCCGCAGCAAATCCGCTGCTTGAGAGATGGCCGTGGACGTCGCAGGTAAGAATTGTGTCATAACTCGTTTCCTTAATCCCATGCATTAATGGAGCATCAGGGTCACCACACTCCCCGCGGCAACACCCAAGGCCAGCATCAGGTTGGCATCCCAGCCGGTGTAGAGCTCACCCGCGCTGGGGATCATCTCTTGGGCGGTGATCTGCAGCATCGCGCCGCCAGCCAGCCCCAGGCACAGGGCGATCATCTGTTGGGATACGCCGCCTGCCAGCAGCCCCAGATACGCGCCCAAGCCGGTAGGTAACCCACTAAGCAGCGCCATGCCCAGCACCGGCAGTACACCCATACCTGCCGCCCGCAAGGGAACCGCCATGGCGATGCCCTCGGGGATGTCGTGCAGCGCAATCAGCGCACCCAGGGTGATGCCCAAGGCTGGGGCTTCTGCGTAACCCGAACCAATGGCCAAACCCTCGGGCAGGTTGTGCAGCGCGATGCCCAATGCCACCAGCAAGCCGGTACGCCGCATGGAATCGCGCCCCACGTAGCGATGGGCGATCAAATCCGCCACAAGCATCATCGCCACACCAAGCAACAATCCCATCAGCCCCCACGGGATCGAGAGCATGTACGCCTGGGGCAGCAAATCAAAGCAACTGACAGCCAGCATCAATCCCCCGGTGGCATTGATCAGGCACGAGAACAGGCGCGGCCGGGGCTTGCCCATCATCACACCAATCATCCCGCCCAAGCCTGCCCCCGCAAGGCCCATGGCGCCGCCCCATAACGCTGGATGTCCAACCAAACCTGCAAATCCATCCAATTACATTCGCCTCCCCGCATAAGGGTATGCGGGGGCCGTCACTCTTTACGCTTGGTTCATCTGCTTCAGCCGCTCCACCTCGTCGGCCTGCACCAGCCCGTCGATCACCTCGTCGCAATCGCCGTCCACAAACTCCTCGATCTTGTATAGGGTAAGGCCAATGCGATGGTCTGTCACCCGCCCCTGGGGGAAGTTGTAGGTGCGGATGCGTTCGCTACGGTCGCCGGTGCCGATTTGCGACCGGCGGTCTTGGGCATAAGCGGCGTCCTTCTCGGACTGCATCCGGTCGTAGAGCCGGGCACGGAGCACACGCATAGCCTTTTCACGGTTCTTGATTTGGGATTTTTCATCTTGGCAGGTTACAACAAGGCCGGTGGGCAGGTGGGTGAGGCGCACCGCCGAATCGGTGCGGTTTACGTGCTGGCCTCCCGAGCCCGACGCGCGATAGGTGTCGATCCGCAGATCGTTGGCGACGATATCGATTTCCACCTCCTCCACCTCTGGCAGCACGGCCACGGTGGCGGTGGAGGTGTGGATGCGGCCCGAGGACTCGGTGGTAGGCACCCGCTGCACACGATGCACGCCGCTTTCGTACTTCAGGCGGCTGTACGCACCCTGGCCCATCAGCGTGATCACCACTTCCTTCACGCCACCCAGCTCGGTAAAGTTGTCGGAAAGCATCTCTACCTTCCAACCGTGGCGCTCGGCATAACGGGTGTACATGCGCAGCAGCACCGCGCCAAACAGGCCCGCCTCGTCGCCCCCGGCCCCGGCGCGGACTTCGATCACCACGTTCTTGTCGTCGTTGGGGTCACGGGGCAGCAGCATCACCTGTATCTCCCGCTCCTGGGCGGCCAGCGCCTCTTCCACCTCGGCAATCTCTTCACGGGCCAAATCGGCCATGTCGGGATCGTTCAACATCTCCTGGGCTTGGGCGCGATGGGCGGCGGTTTGTTTGTAGCGCTCGGCGGCCAACATCAGCGGTTCAAGCTGGGCGTGCTCCTTCATCAGGGCACGCCATCTTGTTTGATCGACCACGGTATCGGGTTGGGAGAGCAGCATGCCCAGCTCCTCGTACCGGCCCCGGATCCATTCCAGTTTTTCTAGCATGGGTTCCCCCTTTTGTTGGGTGCGATAATATCTAAAAAAGGTTTGGCAATTCCCTGCGACTATACATTATACGAAGAACATGCACTTCATTTTTTGCCCTGTCAACCGTGTAGAGTACGATGTAGTTTTCAGCGGGCATTCTACGAATTTCTTTTGAGGCGAAAGATCCCTCAATAATACCGCCATGACGCATGGGAAATTGCCGCAGTGATGCTATCGCCGCCTGGATTGAATCAAAAATACGTTCGGCAATGCCCGGCTCTTTTAGCGTATTCGCGATATACGCAAAGATATCGTCAATATCCGAAAAGGCCGGAGCCTCAATGATCACACTATATTTTTCCAAAGTTATATTTCTCCCGCAATTCAGCAAAGACTTCTTCAGCAGGGCGTCCAGTTCCGGCCTCTATGCTGTCAAGTCCTTCTTGTAGCTTGAAGTAAAATTCTTCCTTGCTCATTTCTTCAATGCTCTTTGGCCTCCCGACCGGCTGCGAAATTTCAAATGGAATTTTTCGCTCACGGACAACAGCTTTTGCAAAAATTGTGAACGCGGTGGTTACGTTCATACCAAAATCTGAACATAGTCCTTCGAATTGCTTTTTTAGGTTTTCGTCCATCCGAACGCTAAATGCGGCCTGCGCCATACCAAAATCAACTCCCCGTGTTCGTTATGATGCCTATTGTAGTCTATTGTGTGCAAAAAGTCAAATTAAATACAAGCACGCACAAACCGCCGCACCCCTTGCAAATCCAACAAAATATCCGTGGAGCCAATATGAGCGGCAAACAGCTCGGCCACTGTATCCGCCTGGGTTGCTCCTACCTCCACGATCATTTGTCCGCCGGGGTTTAAATGGGCAGCAGCCTCCCGGGCCAGGATATGATAGGCATCTAACCCGTCGTTTCCGCCGTCTAACGCCAGGCGCGGCTCCTGTTGCACATCGGCTGGCAGCGTGGCCAGCTCATCCATGGACACATAAGGTGGGTTGGACACAATCAAGTCAAACGGCTCCCCCGCTACACCCACAAAGTAATCGCTGTGTATAAAACGCACCGGCGCACCCAGGCGTTCGGCATTCCCTCGAGCCACTTGTAACGCATCCTGACTGATGTCCAGAGCGGTCACTTGGGCTTGGGGTCTGCGCAAGGCGATGCTGATCGCCAGGGCGCCGCTGCCCGTGCCCACATCCAGCACCGACGGGTTGGCATCCGATGGCAGCATCTCCAGGGCGTAAAAACAAAGCATCTCGGTATCCAGCCTGGGGATCAGCACACGGGCATCTACCGCAAAATCGTATCCCATAAAGGATTGAACGCCGGTGATGTACTGAAGGGGTTCGCCGCTGATCCGCCTATCCAGCAGAAGCGAGTAAACGGCATGGTCGTTTTCCCCCACATGGGCTAGGAGCCACCGGGCTTGGGCTTGGGCCTCCCGGTGATCCAAGCCGGCGGCTTGCAGGCGTTTGTATCCAAACAACAACAAATCATGGGCAGTGGTCATTCATCTTCCGCCTCAGCCTCAGGCTGCTCATCCTGGGGCTCCGGCTTGCCCGCCGCCCGTGCTTCTTCCCGCGCCGAAAGGGCCAGCGCCGCTTCCATGGCCGCGATGGCCACCTCGATCTGGGCGTCGTCGGGCTCACGGGTGGTGAGCTTTTGCATCATCAGGCCAGGCCAGCGCAGGGCACGCACCAGAGGACCATCGCGATGAGCAAGGCCCTTCAGCGCCTCATACGAAAGCCCTGCGATCACCGGCAAAAACACGATATTGCGTGCGAACCGCACCCAAAAGCCCAGCCTTTCCGCGCCGGTTGCCAACAAAATCAGCTGATCTATCACCGCACCCAACAGGATGGCGATCACCATCACCAGCAGCAAAAACGAGGTGCCGCAGCGGGGATGGAGCGCGCCAAACTGCCGCGCATTTTCCGGCGTGAGGTGCAGCTTGCGTTCGTAGCAATAGATGGTTTTGTGCTCGGCCCCATGATAGGCAAACACCCGGCGCAAATCCGGCAGCAGCGACATAGCGGCAATATAGGCGGTTAGTATGGCGATGCGCACCAGGCCAATGCACAGGTTCACCAACAGAGGCGAGGTGATCGCCCGGTTGATAAACGCACCGGCCGCGCTGGGTAACACCATAAACAGCAACACAGCCAGCGCGGCCGCCAGCACCATGGCTACCCCCATCACAATCTTGTCGATTCCCTTGCCCAGTTTAGCGGCCAGCCACTTCTCAAACTTGCTGGGTTCCTCGTCCAGCACGCCTAGCATGTTGGTGGCTTTTTGCAGGGTTTGCATGCCCAGCTTAAGCATGGCCACCATGTTGACGCAGCCGCGCACAAAGGGCCAGCCCATCCATTTGTGTTTTGCGCTTAGGGGCGTGTAGCGCTCGGCTTCGCACACGATTTCACCATTGGGTTTGCGCACCGCTACGGCAATGGCCCGTGGCGCCTTCATCATCACACCTTCGAGTACCGCCTGGCCGCCGATATCCACAGGCGCTTCTTTTTTGCGCTTGCGATTTCCTTCAATTGTATTTGTGTTTAAGTGCGTATTCAATATGCCGCCCTCCCTATCTTTACAGCAAGAGGCAGTGCGTCAAGCCGCTCTGCCCCTTGTTTGTGTAGAATTGTTGCCTAAATGCCGTAGCGCTTCTTGAAGCGATCCACACGCCCACCGGTATCCACCAGCTTTTGTTTGCCGGTAAAGAAAGGATGGCACTTGGAGCATATTTCAACCTTGAGCTCCTTGCGGGTGGAGCCGGTCTGGAAGGTCTCCCCGCACACGCAACGAACGTTTGCGACGTCGTACTTTGGATGAATTTTTTCCTTCATAAGTAGGTTTCACCTCTTTCAGGCCCGCCGATTGCAAGTGAGTAAACGCGTATCCGGGCAAACCGCAAAGGGTATTATACCATGCGATTGGATTGTTGACAATACGTTTGCGCAACGTTTTTGGGGTGTTTTTAGGGCTTGCGCTTGAGTTGTGCACGAATGTTACGCATTCCGTGCCAAATATGATGGATTTCCACTTTGTAGTTTGTTTCGTCTAGTGTATAAAAAACCAAGTAATTTTCACAAACCATCCTTCGAAAACGCGGATCATCTTGGCTCACGGGATACATTTTCGGCATGGTCTCTAAATCAAGAATTCGTTCCTTTATTTCACCAACCACACGATCACAAACGGAAGAGGAATACTCTGATTCTAGGTATTCCTTGATTTCGCGCATGTCAAACTTAGCAGTTGGCAGATAAGACAGCCGGTAGCTCATTGGTTCACACCATCAAACTCGCGCCAAAATTCTTCATGGCTCATTCTGGGCGTTTCAGGATTTTGTGCAAGCTCATACGATTTGGCAAGCTCTTGCTTCATCCACTCCCGATATTCAACACTTGGTTCGCTTGAGATCGTGAAAGGGATTTGACCGGAGCGAACCAGTGAGCGTAAAAAAACGTTAATGCCCGTTGTCATATCCATACCCATATTGGCCAAGAGCTCGGTAGCTTGGCGCTTGATAAAATCATCTGTCCGGATTGTGATAAATGCTTTTTCCATCCTCGCATGCACTCCCTTCCGTACCACTATTGTATAACTTGCGTGTTACAATGTCAATGGCCCGGAAGATTGCTGTTCTTTACCGCGTTTTTTTACGCGCGTAAGCCCCTTTTTCCCCCATATCCCCACGGGAGGCCAATGTATAGCCCTCTTTTTCCCATAGGCCCACCCATTCACGCAGGCGGGCAAAGAATTCGCAATTGGTGCGGGTTTTCACCAGCATGCCCATGAGCTGCTCGGTGGCGTCGGCCATGGTGCTGCTGGAGAGTACCTTGCGCACCGATCGCACGCCTTCCAGCTCCTCACCGGTGAGCAGCAGCTCCTCCCGCCGGGTGCCCGAGCGGGCCAGATCGATGGCGGGAAATACACGCTTTTCACTCAGGCTCCGGTCCAGCTGTATCTCTGCGTTTCCAGTGCCTTTAAACTCCTCAAAGATGATCTCATCCATCCGGCTACCGGTTTCCACCAGCACGGTGGCAATGATGGTAAGGCTTCCACCCTCTTCCAAATTTCGGGCCGCACCAAAAAAGCGCTTGGGTTTTTGCAGTACCCCTGGCGCTAACCCGCCGGATAATGCCCGGCCCGATTGAGGCGCGGCGGCATTGTACGCGCGGGACAGCCGGGTGAGGCTATCCATTAGCACCACCACGTCCCGCCCCTGTTCCACCAGCCGCTGTGCCCGCTCGTACACCAGCTCGGACACGCGGATGTGATTCTCCGGCGGAGCATCAAAGGTGGAGTGCACCACCTCGGCAGGCACGCTGCGGCGGATGTCGGTCACTTCCTCGGGCCGTTCGTCGATCAGCAGCATCATTAGATGCGCACCGGGGTCGTTGCGGATGATGGCCTGGGCGATTTTTTTGAGCAAAATGGTTTTGCCCGCCTTAGGCGGAGCCACAATCAGGGCCCGCTGGCCCAAACCGATGGGCGCGATAAAGTCCAGCATACGAATGGCCAGGTCGCCGCCCGTTTCTGTGGGATCCTCCAAAGTGAGCCGCCGGTTGGGATGGATGGGCGTAAGGCTATCGAAAGCGCGCCGCTTTTCCGCCTCGGCGGGAGGCGCGCCATTGATGCGCTCCACGTACATCAGCGCGCTGTAGCGGTCGCCCTCCCGGCGCGGCCTTGTTTTGCCCTCCACCAGGTCGCCGTTTTTCATGCTAAAGCGGCGAATCTGGGCGATGGAAACGTATACGTCGTCGTGGCCGGGGGAGCAATTCTCGGCGCGCAAAAAGCCGTAGCCGTCGGGCTGCAATTCCAGCACGCCGCCGCCGTCTCCGCATACACCGGCAGCCAGCATCTCCGGCACAGCCGGGTTGGAGGTACCGTATTCTTCGTTGTAATAGCCGGAGGGGCGCCGGGGGCGCGGGGTGTATTCGGCGCGGCGCTGGGGCAAGGGCAATGAAAAGCTTTTGGGTGCTTCAGGAGGGGGCGCAAAGGACGGGGCGCCATTCAGGCGGCTGATGATGTCGGCCTTGTTGACACCGGCCGGCAGTTTCACGTGATTCTCCCTGGCGATGCGCCGCAACTGCAGCACGGTCAATTGCTCATAGGCGGGTTGTTCCAAACAAGCTCAGCTCCTCTCACATGCGTCTAATATGCGATAGACGGGGTATCTAAAGCATATGCAAGAGGGCAAGGGAATATGCGTTTATTTTCTTTTCATCGCCGCGATCCGCTCAAAGATGGATACATAGTCTTTCCCGCTTATAGTCATAACCTCTTTCACTGTTTGGCATTTATAGCGGAGCGTTTGGTATTACCATGGCGCAATTTGGTGGGGAGAACGGTTAGGCGCGCTTCCTCCCCACCGCCACATCCCGATTCACTGCCTGTTCCACCCAATGAGCCAAGCGCTCGTAGTATCCGCCCTCGCACACCTGAAAACCGGCCTCACCCATCCACGCCGCCACTTTGGATCGCGGGGTAACATGGGTATTAAAAGACAATGCCGCCGCGCCGCCCGGCTTTAGGGCCTTTAGCCAAGCAGGCAGCGCCTCGCGCATCAGTGATTCGATGGAGCGAGAGCGCCCTCCCTGGGCGTTTGTTGGTGTATGCTGCACGCCGTAGGGCAGATCGGCCACCAGCAGGTGGTGAGCGCTTGACCCCAATAGAGCCGGGGCGTTTCGGGTATCCCCACATATCACGCGCAAGCAACGCACATCCCCAGCCTTGAAGTGTTCGGGCGTATCGGCAAATTCGTACTTGGTAAGGCGGCCACCCAACTTGCCGCCCACGGTGAGCGCGCTCTCCATGCGTTTATGCTTTAAGCGATGGTATTCCAAGTAACGGGTAAAAAAACCGTTGAGTTCTTTGATCTCGGTTTTGTCCGCGTCTGTTCCGGCGGCATGCCAACCCCGGCGAAGGGCCAAGAACAGCGTGGTACCCCGGCCACACAGGGGGTCCAGCACGTGGAGAGGCTCGTTGGAGCGGGCCGCAAAGTCACTGGAAGCCAGCGCCAAATTCAACAGCGTATCGGTAAACAGCTCGTTGGTTTTGCCTTTGTACTTAAGCAGCGCGGCCAAGTCCTCGCCTATGTAAGCGGGATGCTGCCGGGCCAAGGGAATCAGCGCCTCCCCCTCCCGTTTCGCCAGCACGTAGGACGACGCGTGCAGCGATAGCAACCGCCACACCTCATCTGACAGAGGCTCACATTCAAAGCACAACCAAGGCGCACCGCCCATCTCCTCCCAGGCAAGGCCGGTCTCTATTTGTTGTGCAGCCAAAAGAAGCGCTAGCTCGGCTTCGGCCAGGGCCTGCAAAGAGGCAAGATAACGCGGATTGGCATGGGGCCGAAGCAAAAAAGCGTATTGCATCACAGAACTCCTTGTTGTGTCATAAAGAACCCCGCCGGATCATCCGGCGGGGACTTGAGATTGTGGCTTAGTACTTGCGCTTGCGCGCCGCTTCCGCCTTTTTCTTGCGCTTTACGCTGGGTTTTTCGTAATGTTCACGCTTGCGCACCTCCGCGATCACTCCCGAACGGGCGCATTGACGTTTGAACCTCCGCAGAGCGCTTTCCAGGGATTCGTTGTCCCGAATGCGGATCTCCGACATGGTCTTATCCCTCCCCTCCGCTCATTTCGGTATGAACCACTACCGAACCGAAACGGAACGGATGGCACCGTGTGTTCAATTATACCGCATGCATCATTATTCGTCAACCCAAAAGAACACAGGGGAGCAGCGCACTATGGATCCTTATGGATACATTTGCGGATTTGCCCAGGAACTGCCTGGCGCACCACCTGGCCCCTGGCGGAAAAACTCTTGGGCCATCGCCATTTCGGCAGGCATGCCACTTTGGGCATTGACCTCGTCGATGCTGGTATAACGAATCGAATAACCTGTAACCGCATTGCCACCCATATTCACGATGGCGGGTTGGTGATAGGCTTGTGCCATGGAACCTTGGGGGCAAACCATTTCGTTCATGTACTCCTGGCCGACATTTGTGTTACGATACTCATTGATGATAGGCATGTTTCAACTCTCCTTGCTAGCAACTGGATCTTTTTTGATCCATTGCATACTATGAGGAGATTAGAGGAGAGGTTCGAAGCTGCTCATCATTGCGTTTACCCCATGCGGCCGCTTAACTGGCTTCCGCCTAGGATATGCAGATGCAGGTGGGGCACGGTTTGGCAGGCGTGAGGCCCGCAGTTGCTGGCCAGGCGATACCCGCTTTGATGCAAACCCAAACCCCGAGCCACCCGCGCCGCCGTTTGGAACAGATGGGCCAGGGCCCCGGCGTCCATGCCGCGCTCGGCAGCATCCAGATCGGTGTAGTGCTCCTTGGGAATCACCAGCACGTGCTTTTCCGCCTGGGGCGAAATGTCGTGGAAAGCAAGAACAGCCTCGTCTTCATACACCTTGTTGCTGGGAATCTGGCCCTGGGCGATCTTACAAAAGATACAGTCCTGCATGGGTTGGCCTCCTTTCACTCTCCAAAAACGATCAATGTTGTTGCACCAGCACGATTCAAATAAACACTTTGTCCCCCACCCAGCATGTTCATTGTGAAAAATAAAACCATCCACATTTCATTTGCATCATCATAGTAAACCGCTATTGCATTGTAAATAAAATTGGTTTTGACTTCATTTTTTGCTAAAGCAATGGCATCTTCTTTGCTTGTGATAGGATTTTCCTCCGTGTTAATAAAACCATCCGATACTACTCCCGGTTTACCAACTGCCCATATGTTTATATCCTCATCATACGAAAACGATTCTATCCCACTAAGAATTACTGGTGCTGTCGCGAATGAACTATCGCTCAGGTTGGCGATAGCCACAATCATTAGCGCGAGGGATAATGCCATCATCTTTTTCATTGCATATTCCTCCAAACAGATAAATCACTTACAATAACTTTTACGGGGCGAATAGAGCAGCACCTCCTACTGGCTCCCCTACCAACTCATCACCTTCTATTGCGGTGAGCTGTGCCTGTTGCAGCACGCCGGGTTGCCCCCCCGGCAGCAGCACCCGCACATACTCGGGCGTATATCCGGCTGCCCAGCCCTCTCCCCGCTCCGGCACAAGCTCCTCGATCAGCACCTCACGGGTGACGCCCAGCAGCCCTTGCAAATAAGCCCGTTGCAGCCTGCGGCCCTGGGCAATCAGCTCCCGCGCCCGCTCCTCCCGTTGGGCCTTGGGCACCGGATTGGGCATCGTTGCCGCCGGAGTGCCTGCCCGCTCCGAGTACGGGAACACGTGCATCCGCGCAAAGGCCGCTTCTTCCACCACGCGCTGGGTTTGGGCAAACTCTTCTTCAGTTTCGCCGGGGAAACCGGTCATCACATCGGTGGTGATGGCGGCCTGGGGAAAGGCCTGCCGCAGCATCCCGCAGGCACGCAAAAATGTTGCGGCAGTGTATCGTCGGCCCATGCGGGCCAGCACCCCGTCGCTGCCACTTTGCAACGACAGATGAAAATGCGGGCACACCTTGGGCAAATCCCGCAACGTTTCCAAAAACGCCGGGGTAATTGCGCGGGGCTCCAATGAGCCCAAACGAATCCGCCGCACGCCCTGGGGCACATGAGCAACTTGGATTGCATCTATCAGCGATATGGTGCCATCCATCTCCCGCCCATAGGAGTTCAGGTGGATGCCGGTGAGCACCAACTCGGCAAACCCGGCTGCGGCCAGCCGATCTGCCTCGGCGCCCACATCTGCCAGCGGGCGCGAGCGCACCGGCCCGCGCACCTGAGGGATGATGCAGTAGGTGCAGCGCTGATCGCAACCCTCTTGAATCTTAAGTACGGCTCGGGTGCGCCCCTCGTGGGCGGTAATGGCCAGCGGCTCAAAGGGCGCGGCATCTAGCTCCTGTACCGCCACCAGGGAGACACCCTCGTCCAGGGCCCGCCGGAGCAGGCTCACCACCTCGGCCCGGCGCTGGGTGCCAAGCACCAGGCGCACGCCGGGCAGTTGCAAGTCCCTTGGGGCGCGCTGGGCCAAACATCCCGCCACCACCACCGCCGCTTGGGGGTTGGTACGCAGGGCACGCCGCACCGCCTGCATGGATTTTTTATCGCCGGTTCCCGTAACTGTACAAGTGTTGACTACATACACATCGGCTGGCCTGTCGAAGGCGATGTGGGTGTACCCGGCGGCTAAAAAGGCCTCCAGCATGGCCTGGGAATCATATTGATTCACCTTGCAGCCAAGGGTATAAAATGCCACGGTTTGCATGCTCACTCCATCTCTCCGCACAAGGCCAAAATGGCGGCCAGCGCGGCCATACCGGCGGTTTCGGTGCGCAATACACGCGGCCCCAGTGTTACGATCTTAGCTCCCAGTCCACGCAATCGCCCGACCTCATCCTCGGTGATGCCCCCTTCCGGGCCGATCACCAGGCCGATACACGAAGGTTTGCCCGCCAGCACCTCGCCAAGGCTTCCATCTTCAGCATCTTCCCACGGGACGATGATCAATTGTTGCTCAGCAAATATAGAATCATCCAACTTTATTGGCCCCTGAATCTGCGGAACCCAGGCCCGGCCGCATTGTTTGGTTGCCTCCCGTGCGATGCGCTGCCAGCGTTGACACTGAGCCGATGTCCGCTTGGCATCCAGCCGTACCACACAGCGCAACATCTCCAGCGGCTGCACGGCATGCACACCCAATTCTGTGCACTTTTGCACGATGCTGTCAAACTTATCTCCTTTTGCAAGGCCCTGAAACAGCGTGACCCGAACCCTCGGCTCCCGATCAGGAAGCCGCGCCGACACCACTGCCCGCACCTGGTGCTTGCCCACCATCGAAAGGGTGGCCGCATACACGCCCTGCCCATCCAGCAACTCTACCGTTTCGCCCGGCATCAGGCGTAACACCAGAGCCGCATGATGAGCCTCTGTTGGGGGCAACACACTCTCTTCCCCCACCCGGCACGGATCGTCCACAAAAAAGCGATGCATCGATTCTACCCCCGTTTGGCAGCCAGGCACACCCATTCGCCCTGTTCCAAACGCTCGGTTATCTCGTAGCCCGCAGCGCAAAGGGACTCCAGCACATCCTGCTCCCGCTCACGAATGATGCCCGAGCAGATCATCACACCACCGGGCACGATGTGCCCCCGGGCCGGTTCCGCCAGCACGCGGATCACATCGGCGATGATATTGGCCACCAGCACATCGGCAGCTTCACCAACCGGGCGCTCTTTGAGCAGATCGCCCTGCCGCACGCTCACCGTATCGGCGACGCCGTTGGCTTGTACATTGCGCTCGGCCACCAATACGGCGTTGGGATCAATATCGATGGCTGTCACCGCCCCCGCGCCCAGCAGCGCGCAAGCGATGCCCAGTATGCCCGTGCCGCAGCCCACATCGAGGCAAACGCAGCCGGGCTTTACGTACTTCTCTAGCAAACGCAGGCACATGGCAGTGGTCTCGTGGGTGCCGGTGCCAAAGGCCATGCCGGGATCCATCTCAATCACCAGATCGCCTGGTTGACAAGCATACGCCTCCCACGAAGGTTTCACCACCAGCCGCTCACCCGCGCGAAAGGGTTTGTAATACTGCTTCCAGTGCTCAGCCCAATCTTCCTCGTGTACGATTGAAGATTCCAACGCCAGGCTGCCCAAGGGCAGGCCAGTGTCCATGGCCCCCAAAACAAGCAGCCGCTCGCCCACAAGAGCCAATGTCTCGGTTACGGCGGCGTTTTGGGCAAAGTAGGCCTTCACCAGCACGTCATCGGGCATGTTTTGAATCACCAACTCGTCGATCAAGTCCCACATGCCCTGGTCTTGGGGCAGGTTGGCGACCTCCGCTTTGTCGATGATCTCGGCGCCCCCGGCCCCTGCTTCGCACAGCAGGTTGGCGACGATGTCCGCGCCTTGGGCGGTGGTGTGGATGGTGGCTTCGATCCAGTGCATTACGGGTTCACCCCAAAATGCGCCGCCATCTCTTCGGCGGACGCAAAGGACACGCACTCGCCGCGCAGTATTTGCTCATGCCCTTCTTTGATGCGTTCGCTATCTTCTGGGGAAATATAATCGAAATCTCTCTGGGCAACAAAGCAAGCCGCAACCTTGTACAACGCGTCAAGCTGCATTTCATCCAGCGTATCGATGACTTTGTGCAGTTTCATTGCCATGGCAGACATGCTAAACCCTCCTTTACTTATAAGCGTCGCCACGCGGTAGAATGTCATCAATCATAACCCGGCCCGCCGTATTTGCGTCTAGTTTTCCGAATGTTTTCATGGCGTTATTGGAGAAGTCGAAGTTCATTTGATTTCCTCCTGCGTGTCGGGGGTATTCATATTCTATCTGTTGTATGTTTTCATGTCAAGCGAAGATGGTAAGCCAAGCCATACATAAAAAACTCCCCACCACAAAGCAGTGGGGAACCCCAATTTATACCACCCTACTTAAACCCCTCTTTAAGCCGCTCCAAAAACGACTTTCGCCCCTCGTACTCCTTGCCGGTAAGGCTATCCTCAAACTGGCGGAGCAAATCCTTTTGTTTGTCGGTAAGCCGCTTGGGAATCTCCACCCGCACCTTCACAAACATATCGCCCTTGCCGCTACCCCGCAGCACCGGGATGCCCTGGCCGCGCAGGCGCAGTACGGCATCATTCTGCGTGCCCTCTGGCACGGTGAGCTTCACCGCGCCATCTAACGTGGGCACATCAATCTCCGCGCCCAATGAAGCTTGGGAGAAAGAGATCGGTATCTCGCAGCGCAGGTTGTAACCGTCGCGCTTAAATAGCTTGTGGGGGCGCACGGAGATGTACACATACAAGTCGCCGGGTGGGCCGCCACGTAGGCCCGGCTCGCCCTGTTCGCTCATGGTCATCACCTGGCCGTTGTCGATACCGGCGGGTATGTTCACCGTGGCGGTGCGCAACATACGCGTACGTCCGTTGCCGCCGCATTTGGGGCACTTATCGGCGATGATTTTGCCTGAACCGCCGCAGCTGGTGCAGGTGCGCACGCTGGCGATCTGCCCAAATAACGACTGACTGGTTACTTTGACTTGGCCAGCGCCGTTGCAGGTGGGGCAGGTTTTGGCCTGGGTGCCTGCCCGTGCGCCGCTGCCCGAACAGGCCTCGCACTGCTCGTTGCGGTTGAACTTAAACTCCTTTTTGCAGCCTTTGGCCGCTTCATCAAAGGAGATGGTTAGATCGTAACGCAAATCCGCGCCCCGCTCGGGGCCGTTGCGGCGCTGCTGCCTGCCGCCCATGCCGCCAAAGAATTCAGATAGGATGTCGCCAAAGTCGGGCGCGCCTCCAAAGCCGCCAAATCCGCCGAACCCGCCCGGGCCGCCCATATTGGGTCCCTCGTGCCCAAACTGATCGTACCGGGCGCGCTTGTTGCCGTCGGAGAGCACTTCGTAGGCCTCGTTGACCTCTTTAAAGCGCTCTTCGGCGTTTTTGTCGTTGGGGTGCAGGTCGGGATGGCTCTCCTTGGCGGCCTTGCGGTAGGCTCGCTTGATCTCATCGTCGGAGGCATTTTTGTTTACACCCAGCAACTCGTAATAGTCGCGTTTGTTCGCCAAATCCACTCACCGCCCTGCCGCGCTTAATCGCTGTGTATTACTGTACATCAAAATCCGCATCCACAGAACCGTCTGCATTCTGCTGATCATCGGGCCGCTGGTAGGCGTTGGGGTCGGCTTGATCCCCACCCTGCCCGCCATCCTGCTGCTGCTGATAAATCTTGCCGAACACTTCGTATACCTTTTGGGTAAAGGGTTCTTGCGCAGCCTTGATCTCTTCGGGATTATTGCCCTCGCGCACCTTTTTGAAGGCGTCCAGCTCGGACTGCACGGCGGCCTTGTCTTCTTCGCTCAGCTTGTCGCCCAGCTCCCGCAGCTGCTTCTCGATCTCAAAGATCATGCTGTCGGCGCGATTGATGGTCTCCACTTCGTCTTTGCGGCGCTTGTCTTCCTCGGCAAACTGCTCGGCCTCTTTGATGCGCTGTTCGATCTCTTCTTCGCTGAGGTTGGTGGAGGCGGTGATGGTCACCTTCTGTTCGTTGCCGGTGCCCAGATCCTTGGCGGATACGTTGACGATGCCGTTGCGGTCGATGTTAAAGGTCACCTCGATCTGGGGCACGCCGCGGGGGGCCGGGGCGATGCCGGTAAGCTGGAAGCGGCCCAGGGTCTTGTTGTTGGCGGCCATCTCGCGCTCGCCTTGGAGCACATGGACTTCCACGCTGGTTTGCCCGTCCGCGGCCGTGGAGAAGATTTGCGACTTGGTGGTGGGGATGGTGGTGTTGCGGTCGATCAGGCGGGTGAACACGCCGCCCATGGTTTCGATGCCCAAAGACAGGGGCGTCACGTCCAGCAGCAGCACGTCTTTGACCTCGCCGCCCAGCACGCCTGCCTGGATGGCCGCACCCAAAGCAACGCACTCGTCGGGATTAATGTTTTTGTAGGGCTCCTTGCCGGTTACTTTTTTTACGGCTTCTTGCACGGCGGGGATGCGGGTGGAGCCGCCCACCAGGATCACCCGGTCGATCTGGGATGCGGAAAGACCGGCGTCGCGCAGGGCCTGCTGCATCGGTTGAACCGTCTTATCTACCAACTCGTGGGTGAGCTCGTCGAACTTGGCTCGGGTCAGCGTCACGTCCAGATGTTTGGGGCCCGAGGCATCAGCCGTAATAAAGGGCAGGTTGATGTTAGTGGTTTGCAAGCCCGAAAGTTCGATCTTTGCCTTTTCGGCCCCTTCTTTGAGCCGCTGGAGGGCAATGGCATCTTTTTGAAGGTCAATGCCATTCTCCCGCTTAAATTCGGCGGCCAAGAAGTCGATGATCTTTTGATCAAAGTCGTCGCCACCCAGGCGGTTGTTGCCGTTGGTGGCCAGCACCTCAAACACGCCATCGCCAATCTCTAGCAGCGACACGTCGAATGTTCCGCCGCCCAGATCGTACACCAATATTTTATGGCTTTCGCCCTTGTCCATACCATAAGCCAAGGAGGCGGCGGTGGGCTCATTGATAATGCGCAGCACTTCCAGCCCGGCGATGCGGCCCGCATCCTTGGTAGCCTGGCGCTGGCTGTCCGAGAAGTAGGCAGGAACCGTAATGACAGCCTGGGTTACGGTTTGACCTAAATAGGCCTCGGCATCGGCCTTGAGCTTTTGCAGCACCATAGCCGATATATCCTGGGGAGTGTAATCCTTGCCGTCGATGCTGACTTTGCGATTGCTGCCCATGTCCCGTTTGATGGACATGATGGTGCGATCCGGGTTGGTGACCGCCTGGCGCTTGGCCACCTGGCCAATGAGCCGCTCGCCGTTTTTGGCGAAGGCCACCACCGAGGGGGTGGTGCGCGCGCCTTCCGGGTTGGGGATCACCACAGGTTCGCCGCCTTCCATGATGGCTACGCAGCTGTTGGTGGTTCCTAGATCGATGCCGATAATCTTGCCCATATATTTTTCCTCCACTTTTCTAATGTTTTATATTATGTAGATCAGGCGCTAACCTGCAACTACCTTTACCATGGCGTACCGCAGCACCTTGTTTGGCGTTTGATACCCCTTTTGGAATACCTCGCACACCGTGCCCGGTTCACCCTCTTCGGGCGCGCCCTGGGTCACCGCGTTTTCCAGCATGGGGTCAAAAGTTTCGCCCAGCCGGTTGATCTCGGTTACGCCAAATTTGCCCATCATGTCCAGCAACTGGCGGAGCACCAGCGCCACCCCTTCGCGCATCTGCCCGGCATGATCTCCCTCTGGCACGGCTTCTACGGCCCGCTCAAGATTATCCACCACGGGCAGGAGCTGGGTGAGCACCTCGTTGGCGCCGTCTTGCATGGCCTCGGCGCGCACCGATTGATTGCGCTTACGAAAGTTGTCAAAGTCGGCCTGTACCCGCTGGGCCAGATCCAGGTATTCCTCCCGCTCAGCTTCAGCCTTGGCAAGGCGCTCTTGCCAGTCATTCTCTGGGCTGATCTCCTCAACTAAAATTTCTTCCGCTAAGATTTCTTCTGGCTCGTGATTTTTTTGTTTTTTTGTCATGTCGATCCTCACCTATTGTTCTTTATCGTTCGCTGTCGCGCAGTATCTGCGCAAAAGTCCTGCCCACATAATCCAGCACCGAGATCACCTTTTGGTATTGCATGCGCGTGGGGCCAATCACGCCGATGGTACCGATGGTGTCGTTGCCCACCCGGTAGGTGCCGGTCACCACAGAGCAGTCGGCAGTTTCGGGCAGGCCGGTCTCCGGGCCGATGCGTATCGAAAACTCCAGCTCGGATCCCTGCTCCAGCAGGCGCAACAGCTTGTCCTTGGTCTCCAACACTGCCAGCAGCTCCCGGGCCTTTTCCACATCGCTGTACTCAGGATAACGCAGCAGGTTGGCTCCCCCGCCCACCACCACCTCGGGCTGGGGCACGTCCATCTGGTCGCGCACGCCTTCCAAAAGATCGGTAAGCAGGGCGCTCTGCTCGTGCCAGTCCCCGGCCATCTGGGCCAGGGCCGTGGGCACATCCTCCAGCTTGCAACCCACCAGCCGCTCGCTGAGTATGCGGGAGATGCGGTACAGGTCGTCGATGTCCAAATCCGCGCTCAGGTGCAGCAGGGTTTCCTTTACGAGGCCGTTGCCAGTGATCAGCAGCAACAGGGCAACGCCGGGGCTGATATGCACCAACTGCACATGCTTTACCCGCAGCACGGTGGATTGGGTGGGCCGTGTCATGATCACCGAAGCATAGCTGGTGGCGTTGGACAGGGCCTGGGCGGCACGCTGGGCCACGGCGTGTACCTGCTTCATGCGCCGGTCGAAGTGGCCGTGGAGCCGCTGGGTCTCCTCCACGCTCAGGGGCACCTGGCGCATCAGGCGATCCACATACAGGCGATAGGCCTTGTTGGAGGGGATGCGCCCGGCCGACGTGTGGGGCGAGTCCAGGTAACCCAGTTCCTCCAGATCGCTCATTTCGTTGCGGATGGTGGCGGAAGACAGCTTTTGTTCGTACTTGCGCGATATGGTGCGGGAGCCCACGGGGATGGCGGTGAGTATGTAGTCGTCGATAATCGCCTGGAGTATTCGAAATTTCCGCTCGTCTAGCTCCAAACGATCACCCTCTCTCTTGTTGCCATCTTTTCTGTTAGCACTCTATGGCGTTGAGTGCTAATCTGATAATAAAATAGCACCATTTGGTGCTTTTGTCAAGGGGTTTGCAATTAATACGTCATCCAATCTGGCGAAGGCCCAAAGGATTTCACTAGCATGGGGGCAATATTCTGCACAAGCTCCACACCTTTTTCAAAACAATGGGACAGGCCGCCCTCCATGTCTACCTGAGATGTGCTAAGTACAGCTCCCAGAGGTAGCCTAAACTCAAAATTAAACCCCCGTATCTCCAATTGCAACCCTAGGTGTTTGGTTTTTTCTACGTAAGCCACTATTTCAAAACAGTGGTTGCATTCGTTCACCTTCCGGCAGACAAACCGATAGGATGAATACCCCATGTACCGGTAGCCGTGGGCCTTCGATAACGCCCGGAGCGGAGGCTTCACCTCCAATCCAGCCAAGGGACGCAACCCCTCCTGGTGATCGAAGACGCTAAAGCTAGGCAGCGGCAGGAGTACTTGCGCCAATTCCTTTTTAGTTTTTGCTGCTAAGATTTCAAGTCGCGGTATAATGTCCTTTTTTCTCTCTAAGAGCATTTGCTGCTCCTCCATAGAGAATTCCACCAGCATATGATTGTTCCTTGGTTTCCCAAACCACTCAGTAAGTTTTTGCAATACCGGAGCCACATCCATGCTTTCTTGCATGGATTTTGTGATCTCTATCTCCACTTTCACCGGGTTATACTTCGTTCCGAAACCGTACTCCTTGGATATGATCACCCGATTGGAAAGCGGCGAAACACTTGCGAAGGCCTGATCGGAAACATCGCATTGAGGAAACAGTTGAATTGGCGGATGCGGCGCGCCCACAAACCAGTTCACATTCTCCAAGGCAATCTTCATCATTTCAAAGAAAAAGGGCCGGGGCACCATCGTGACGATGTCGCGAATGATCTCTTCATCTTCCGATGCCACCGCGTTCGCGATAAAGTCGCACCCGGCAAGGTATCTCTCCATCTGTGGAAACCGCTTCAGCAACGCTTCCCCTCGGTTTTTCTCAATAGAAAAATCCCGAAAATCGATGGATATCCCACCATAGGGAAAAGGTACACTTTGCATGCGTTCCTGAACGTATGCCAGTGTTTCCTTGAAGGGAATACGCTGCTTGAGATCAAAATAAACGATTGTGAATACCCTCATCTTGCCCTCCTGTCGTTCGCCCAGCCCTTCCTCCTGCTAATCCATCAACGCCACCAAAACCGCATTCTGCAAGTCCATGCCCCGCTCGGTGAGCCGCAACCGCTCCCCCGCCCACTCGACCAAGCCGTTTTCACACAGCGAAACAAGCCGCTCTCCCCAAAGCTCCTGAATGTCACAACCGTACCGCCCCGCAAATTCCATCGCAGATACACCCTCGGTAAGCCGCAAACCAAGCATCAACGCCTCGAAGCGTGCTTCAGCGGCATCCAGCCGGGTTTTTTCTATCATTGGGGATTCTAAAGCCAGGTAGTCCGGCAGCGATGGCGTATTGCTCCAGCGTTGATCCCCCACCAGGCTGTGGGCAGCGCATCCAAAACCAAGATAATCGCCCCGCGTCCAGTATGTCAGGTTTTGGCGGCATTCCCTGCCCGGCTTGGCGAAGTTAGAAAGCTCGTACTGCGCATATCCGGCGCCGCTCAAAACAGACCGGGCCAGGGCGTACATGGCGCGCTCCTCATCCTCATCGGGCAGGGCTTCACACCGGGCGGCTAAAGGCGTCCCCTCCTCCACCTGCAAAGCATAACAAGAAAGGTGCTCGGGCCCCAACACCAGCGCCCCTTGCAGCGTATCGCCCCAATCGGATGTATCTTGGCCAGGCAAACCAAACATCAGGTCAAGGTTGATGTTGCAAAAACCGGCCTCCCGCAGTATATCGACGCTCTGTTCCACATCGCGCCATTGATGGATGCGGCCCAGGCCCTCCAGCAAGCGCGGTTGCTTTGCTTGCGCGCCCAGCGAAAAACGGTTGACGCCTGCATCGCGATACAGCGCCGCGTTTTGCCGGGTGAGGGTGCCGGGGTTTCCTTCCATTGTAATTTCAACATCAGGAACGAAGGTGAATGCTTTTCGCAACCCATCCAGCAGCATTGTTATTTGCTCTCCAGCAAGGAGCGTGGGCGTACCCCCGCCGAAAAACACGCTATGCACGGTGCATCCATGCCAGCGATTAGCGGCAGCTATCTCGCAGACGAGCGCATCGCAATAGCGCGCTATGTCGGCCTCACGCCCGGCATAGGACGTGAAGTCGCAGTAGGCGCATTTTTGTTTGCAGAAGGGGATATGTAGATAGAGGGCGATACTTGAATCGTTCATTTTACACCCATCGCGCCAATTTTGTAGGGGCGACCCTGTGTGGTCGCCCTATTATGCGATGCCATCCTTATCACAGGGCGGCCACATAGGGCCGCCCCTACAATTTTCCTGGCACACCTGTCGTTCCTCTCCTATTCCCTAATCCCTAATCCCTATCCCCTTAAAACTAATCCATCTTCAACACCGCCATAAACGCCTCACTCGGCACCTCCACCGTACCAAGCTGGCGCATGCGCTTTTTGCCTTCCTTTTGTTTTTCCAGCAGCTTCTTTTTGCGGCTGATATCGCCGCCATAGCACTTGGCAAGCACATCCTTGCGCAGCGCCCTTACGGTCTCCCGGGCAATCACCTTGCCGCCGATGGCCGCTTGGATCGGTATCTCAAACTGCTGGCGATGGATCACCTCGCGCAGCTTTTCGGCGATGGACCTGCCGCGGGCGTAGGCCTTTTCGCGGTGGACGATCAGTGACAGGGCGTCACATAGGTCGCCGTTGAGCAGTATATCCAGGCGCACCAGGTCGCTCTTTTGATATCCCTTCACCTCATAATCCAAGGAGGCATACCCGCGGGATCGGGACTTAAGCTGATCAAAAAAGTCGAATATGATCTCATTGAGGGGCAGCTCGTATTGCAGGCGCACGCGGCTGCCCTCGTACTGCATGTCGATATAGGTGCCCCGCTTGTCTTGGCACAGCTCCATGATAGCGCCCACATATTCCTGCGGCATGTGGATGTAGGCCACCACGTAGGGCTCCTCCATACCGGCGATTTCTACCGAGGGCGGCAGGTTGGTGGGGTTGTCGATCACCAGCTCGGTCCCGTCGGTTTTGCGCACACGGTAGATAACGCTGGGCGCTGTCGTCACCAAATCCAGGTCAAACTCACGCTCCAGCCGCTCCTGTATAATCTCCATGTGCAGCAGCCCCAAAAAGCCGCAACGGAAGCCAAAACCCAGCGCGATAGAGGTCTCCGGCTCAAAGGTGACCGACGCGTCGTTTAGGCGCAGCTTTTCCAGCGCGTCGCGCAGGCCGGGGTAATCGGCCCCGTCCGCCGGATAGATGCCGCAAAATACCATGGGCAGCACCTGGCGATACCCGGCCAGGGCTTCGGCGGCGGGCCGGGCGGCATCGGTGATGGTATCACCCACCCGGGTGTCGCGCACATCCTTGATGGAGGCGGCTATGTAGCCCACCTCGCCGGGCAGCAGTTGCTCCACCGGGCTGTAGCCGGGCCGGAACACACCTACTTCCACCACGTCAAACTCGGCGCCGGTGGCCATCATGCGCATGCGCATCCCCGCCCGCACCGTACCTTCCATCACCCGCACAAAACAAATGGCGCCACGATAATTGTCGTAAAACGAGTCAAATACCAAGGCTTGCAGCGGCGCGGTCTCCACGCCTCCGGGAGGCGGAATGTGCTTCACCACAGCATCCAGCACTTCGTCGATGCCGGTGCCCACCTTAGCGCTGATTAGCGGCGCATAAGAGGCATCCAGGCCGATCACGTCTTCGATTTCCGCGCGCACCTGCTCGGGCATGGCGCTGGCCAGATCGATCTTGTTGATCACCGGCACGGTCTCTAGATCGTGCTCCAAAGCCATGTACACATTGGCCAAGGTTTGGGCCTCAATGCCCTGGGTGGCGTCCACCACCAGCACCGCGCCCTCGCAGGCGGCCAGAGCGCGGCTCACTTCATAGGTAAAGTCCACATGGCCCGGCGTGTCGATCAGGTTCAGGGTATAGGTTTCGCCGTCTTTGGCCAGGTACTCCATGCGCACGGCCTTGCTTTTGATGGTGATGCCCCGCTCCCTCTCCAGCTCCATGCTGTCGAGGATTTGCTCCATCATGTCGCGCTTGGCAATGACGCCGGTGGCTTCCAGCAGGCGATCGGCCAGGGTGGATTTTCCATGATCGATATGGGCGATGATACAAAAGTTGCGGATGCGGCTCAGGCGATTGTCAGACACATTGATTCCTCCAGATAAATTGATAATGTTAGCCCTTCCTCCACACGCGCCGATTTACCATGGAAGTATACCCCTGTATGATGCGCACTACTTTTTGCGAAACACAGGCATCGGCATAATCAGGCACCTCGGGGAATGAGAACGCGCGGGCCTGGGGGTTGGCAACCATGGCGATGGCTGGCAGGATGGTGTCCGCCAACACGCCGCCCAGCGCCACCCCACCCTTGTCCACGGCCTCGGGCCGCTCTGTTGAAGTGCGCAGCAGCACCGCCGGAAAGCGCAATATGGCGCTCTCTTCAGAAAGTGTCCCCGAGTCGGACAGCACGGCAAAGGCGTCGCGCTGCAAGCGCACATAATCATGAAAACCAAAGGGCGGCAGGCTGCGCACCAACGGATGAAGCGCAAAAGCCCGCTCTTCAATACGCTTGCGGCTGCGGGGATGGGTTGAGAACAAGATAGGCAGTCCGTATGCCTCGGCCACGGCATTTACCGCCCCCATCAGCGACAGAAAGGCCCCCTCATGGTCGATGTTTTCTTCCCTATGGGCGGAGAGCACGATGTACCCATGGCGCTGGAGCCCGTGGGTTTCTAGTACCCCGCTCCCCTCAATGCCCTGGCGGTTTTGATCCAGCACCTCCCGCATGGGCGAGCCGGTCACAAAAGTAAACTCGGGAGGCAAACCTTCGGCCAGCAGGTACCGGCGGCCATGCTCGGTATAGGCCAGGTTCACATCGGCGGTATGATCCACAATGCGGCGGTTGATCTCCTCGGGTACGTTTTGGTCGAAGCAACGGTTGCCCGCTTCCATATGAAAGATGGGGATCTTGAGCCGCTTGGCCGAGATGGCGCATAACGCCGAGTTGGTGTCGCCCAAAATCAGCAGGGCGTCGGGCCGCCGCTCTGCCAATAGAGCATAACTTTTTGCCAGCACGTTGCCCATGGTTTCGCCCAGGTGCGCGCCTGCGCATCCCAAGTAAAAATCGGGCGCGCGCAGCCCCAAATCACGAAAAAAGACTTCGTTCAACTCATAATCGTAGTTTTGGCCGGTGTGGCACAGGGTATGGTCAAAGGCCCCGTCATTGGCCTTGAGGCAGGCGCTGAGGCGGATGATCTCGGGTCGCGTACCCAGGATGGTCATCACCTGGAGCCGTTTCATGCCTGCACCTCCTCAACATACGTGTCCGGGTGCTCCCGGTCATATAACTCACCGGCCCAAATCAGCAAGAGCAACTCCCCAGGCCCGGTATTTTCGATGTTGTGGGTGTATCCGGGCGGGATATCCACGATATCGTACCGCTCCCCACTCACGGGATAAGACAGGACCGTATCGGTGCCCAGCTTTCGGAAACGGATCACACCCTGGCCCTGGATCACCACAAACTTCTCTGCCTTGGTGTTATGCCAGTGCTGGCCCCGCGTAACGCCGGGCACGGTGCGCGACACGCTGATCTGGCCAAATTGGGCCGACTTGATCAGCTCGGCAAAGTCGCCCCGTACATCCGGATGGCGTTGGGCCGCCACGGCAAACCCGTCTTCCGGCAAGTAGGAAAGAAAGGTGGCATACAGCTTGCGGGTAAGGGAGTCGGCCCGGTCGCCGGTAATGGCAAAAGCGGCGCGGGAATCGGCAAAACCCCGCAGCGTATCGGCCAGCCTGCCCAGGGTAATGGAATAAGTGGGCGATGCATGGCAAAAGCCGTCTGCATCCGAGGGTTGGTTTGTGCCACCCCCCCGCAGGAGGGCCATCAGCGTCTCCACCAGATCGTCGATGTACAGCAGGGTAAGCTCTATGGCGGGGTCCTCTACCTGCATGGCCTCGTTCCGGGCCGCCTGATGGCAAAACGTAGCCACCACGCTATTATAGAAAGGGCGGCACCACTTGCCAAACACGCCGGGGAAACGAAATACATAGGCGGGCGCGCCGGTATCCCGGGCATAGGCAAAGGCCTCGGCCTCGGCAGCCTGCTTGCTTTGGCCGTAGGGATTATCCAGCGCCGCCTGGGCAGAAGAAGCCAAAACAAAGGGGATTTTTTCGCTTCTCTCCCTCAACAGCAAAAGAAGCTGGCGGGTCAAATCAAAATTGCCCGCTTGATACTCCGCCGGGTCCATGGGCCGGTTCACCCCGGCCAGGTGGATCACAAAGTCTGCCTGCCGCGCGTATTCGGCCAGGGCCTCCGTTGGGCTCTCTACATCAAAGCGCAGCAAAGCAAATTCTTCCGGCAGCCGTGCCAAGTTTACGCACAGATTTTTGCCGATAAACCCGGAAGCGCCGGTAATCAGCACACGCATCGCACACATCGTTGGTAAACCTCCTTCGCCGATGCATATTGTAACATAAAATGGGGAGGATTGTCCAAAAGAAACCGTGAAGTAAAAATTAAGCCTATGAAAGAGCCAAATCCGTGCTTGACAAGGCACCTTCCATCGTGTAAACTATGTTTCGTCGCTTTCGATGCGGATGGGCAATCGGGGTGTGGCGCAGCCTGGTAGCGTACGTGCTTTGGGAGCATGGGGCCGGAGGTTCGAATCCTCTCACCCCGACCAAGCGACACTTTATGGCCCCGTGGTCAAGTGGTCAAGACACCGCCCTTTCACGGCGGTAACAGGGGTTCGAGTCCCCTCGGGGTCACCACCTCTTTTACCTGTAAGGTGCGCCACACGGGCCTTTAGCTCAGTTGGTTAGAGCGACCGGCTCATAACCGGTTGGTCCGGGGTTCGAGTCCCTGAAGGCCCACCATATCTGGCCCGGTAGTTCAGTTGGTTAGAATGCCAGCCTGTCACGCTGGAGGTCGAGGGTTCGAGCCCCTTCCGGGTCGCC
>WQXF01000007.1 GCA_009784985.1 Clostridia bacterium
GCGCTCCAACACATCTTGGGGCGGGTTGGACACCATGGAGTCCGTGTAATCCTCGCCCATCAGCTCGATGGCGCCGGTGTTGGGGATCGCATAACCTACGTACTCGTAATTCTGCATCGCAATTTCCGGCTCACAAAGGAAGTCGATTAGCATCTGGGCCTCCACCGGGTTCCTTGAGCTGGCGGGAACACACATGGCGTCAAAAAACAGATTGGAGCCTTCCAGCGGCACCACATAATCCAAATCCGGGTTTTCGTCCATGCAGTACTGGGCGTCGCCGCTCCACACCAGGGCCAGGGCGGCTTCGCCGGCGATCATCTTGTCCTTCACCTCGTCTACCACATAAGCCAGCACCAGGGGGCTTTGCTCGATGAGGGACTGCTTGGCGGCCTCCAGCTCGTCTGGATCGACGCTGTTCATCGAATACCCCAGGCGCTTGAGGGCGATGCCGATGGAGTCCCGGGCGCTGTTGAGCATCAGGATGTCGTAGGCGTAATTCTCGTCCCACAGGGCATCCCAGGAGGTGGGGGGCTCCGGCACCATGTTGGTGTTGTACAGGATGCCTACCGTACCCCAAGTATACGGAACGGAATAAGCCTGCTGCGGATCGTACACCTGGTTCAAAAACCGGGGATCGGTGTGCTGCATCGCGTTGGGCATGGCGGACAGTTCGATGGGCAGCAGCATCTCCTCGCGGATCATGCGCTCGATCATGTAATCAGAAGGGAACACCAAATCGTAGCTGGTGGCGCTCCGTTTGAGTTTGGTATACATGTCTTCGTTGGTTTCGTACATCTCGTAGTTGATGCGGATGCCGGTGCGGGCGGTAAATTGATCCAGGGTGTCCATGTCGATGTAATCGCCCCAGTTGTACACGTTCAGGGTTACGCTGGCCGAGGCCAGGGTTGCCGGAACCACCAGCAGGATAAGGGCCAGGGTTGCTACAAACTTTTTCATATGGGGATCTCCTTTCGGGTTTTTTTGTTCTGTTGCTTAAAGTTGGGTAGGTTTATGATGATCAGCAGCGTGAGCACCACCACAAAGATAACCGCGGATAGGGCGTTCAGTTTGGGGGATATGCCCCGCCGGGCCATGGAAAAGATGGTGATCGATAGGTTGGTAACGCCCGGGCCGGTGGTAAAGAGGCTGATGACAAAATCGTCGATGGACAGGGTAAATGCCAGCAGGAAACCACTGAACACGCCGGGCATGATGTCGGGCAGTATCACGCGGCAAAAGGCCTTAAAGGGGGTAGCGCCCAGGTCTTGCGCCGCCTCGGCCAGGTGGGGATCCAGCTGCCGTAGCTTGGGCAGCACGGAAAGAACAACGTAGGGGATACAAAACGCTACATGAGAGAGCAGCAGGGTTACGAAACCCAGCTCCATCCGCATGGCCGCGTACAGCATTAGCAAGGATACGCCGGTTACGATCTCGCTGTTGAGCATGGGCAGGTTCGCCAGCGACAGCATGGCCTGGCGCAACCCCTTGCGCCGCAGTTGATACAGGCCGATGGCGCCCAGCCCGCCGATCACCGTGGAGATGGCCGCTGCCGACAGGCCAATCACCAGCGTATTGCGCAGTGCGGTAAGGATCTGCTGGTCGCGAAGCAACTCGGCGTACCAATGCAAAGAGAAGCCGCCCCACAGGCCCCGGGACCTGCCCGCGTTAAACGAAAATACAATCAGCAGCACGATGGGCGCGTACAAAAAAAGCATGATGAGGGACATGTAGCTACGCTTTAGGAGCCGCATCACCAGATACGCACCTCCTTTTGCCCCTTCTCCTCGGGATCGGCCCGGTTGATGGCGTACATAAACGCCAATACAATCACCATCACCAGCAGAGACATGGCCGCGCCGAAGTGCCAGTCGTTGGCACGGGTAAACTGTTGATGGATGATGTCGCCCACCAGGGGCACCTTGCCGCTACCCAAGAGCTGAGAGATGACAAAAGCCGTAACCGATGGCACAAACACCATGGTGATCCCCTCCAGCACGCCGGGCAGGGAGAAGGGCAGGGTGATCCGCCAAAAGGCTTTCCGTGGGTTGGCGCCTAGGTCGGCGGCGGCATCCAGCTGGCTGTGATCGATCTTTTCCATCACCGAGTACAGGGGCAGCACCATAAACGGCAAAAAGTTGTACACCATGCCCAGGATCACCGCGCCCTCACCCAGGAATATGATGGGCCTTTCCCGGCCCAATGCCATCAGCAGTTGGTTGATCAGCCCGGTTTTTTCCAACAGTGACATCCAGGCGTAGGTGCGCAGCAAAAAGTTCATCCACATGGGCAGTATGATGAGCATGAGTAGCAGGTTGCGGTGCTTAAAGCCCTTGCTGGTAAGGATCATCGATATGGGATATCCCAGCAGCAGGCAGATCACCGTGGTAACAAAGGCGATGTAGAGCGAACGCCACAGGAGCCGAAGGTACATCTCATCCGCCAGGCGGCGGAAGTTATCCAGCGAAAAGCTGGCTTGGGTTTGGTGAGGCGGCCACTGGCTTACGGTTCCGTCTTCTAGTTGATAGGCAACGGTGCCGTCGGCCAGTTCGATCTGGGTATACGGCACCGGGGCTTCCACGGTAACGCCGTAGTACACCACCAGCCCCAGGGGGATCAGGATAAAGATGACCAGCCATAGCCCAAAGGGAAGCAACAATCCTCTGCTTCGCACAACATCACCCCCTTTACATCAGGCCCTCTTCTTCCTCGTCATTCTCCCGTACATAATCGCTTTTGTGCATGATGTGGATATCCGATGGGGCTACAGTCACCAGCACTTCCGCGCCTGGCTCCCGGGCATGGGTGGAATGCACCAGCACCACATCCTCGCCCACCAACACGCGCATCTCGTAGTGCACACCCTTAAACAGTGTGGACAACACCGTACCCTGCGGCGCGCCGTCGATTCCGGCTTCGGCTGGTTTGAGCTTGACGTCCTCCGGCCGCAGCACCACGTCGATGGGCACATTTTGGCCAAAACCCTTGTCTACGCAATTAAACTCGCAGCCCAAAAAGATGGCGCGTTTGTCCTTTACCATGGTGCCGGCGTAGATGTTGCTTTCGCCGATAAAATCCGCCACAAAGGCGTTTTTCGGCTCGTTGTAGATGTCTTGCGGGGTGCCGATTTGTTGAATCTCGCCGCCGCGCATCACCACCACGGTATCCGACATGGTGAGCGCCTCCTCCTGATCGTGGGTTACGTACAAAAAGGTGATGCCGCTCTCTACTTGGATGCGCTTAAGCTCGCCCTGCATCTCCTTGCGAAGCTTTAGGTCCAGCGCGCCCAGGGGTTCGTCGAGCAACAACACGTCGGGTTTGTTGATCAGCGCCCGGGCGATGGCCACCCGCTGCTGCTGCCCGCCGGACAGGGTTTTGACCGACCGCTTCTCGAACCCGGATAGGTTCACCAACTCCAGCATCTCAAGTACCCGGCGGGCGGTTTTTTGGCGGTCTTCTTTGCGCATGTCGGGCCCAAAGGATATGTTTTGGGCCACGTTCATGTGTGGAAACAGCGCATACCGCTGGAACACCGTGTTGATGTTGCGCCGGTAGGGCGGCAGATTGACGATGCTTTTGCCGCGGTACAGCACGTCGCCGCTGGTAGGTTTTTCAAACCCGCCCACGATACGCAACGTGGTGGTTTTGCCGCAGCCCGAGGGGCCAAGCAGCGTTAAAAACTCGTTTTGATCGATGTACAGATTGACGCCCTTAAGGGCCTCGTATCCGTCGCCAAACACCATGCGCAAGTCTTGGAGCACGATGAGATGATCTTGCATCTTGCCACCCCTTTGGAATGGAGAATTAGGATTTCTTTACGGCGTCACCATCATGATTAGCGATGTGTATTCGTCCCCATGCTCCACCATCAACATATATATGATGCCGTCCCGGCTGTCCACGCAGACTAAAAAATCACCATCTTCGTCCTCGCGCAAGTTGGCGCGCAGGCCATCCATAAATGCGCGCGCATCCCCGGCGGACCAGCTTGGATCGATAACCTGCGCCGCGATGGCGAAGAAGGGCATCGCCTCATCAAAAGTGATGTCGCTTGCTGTGGCAGTGAGATAGAAATGCAGCGTGCCGTCCTGCGGATCAAGCGTGTGTCCCCATTCCATGCCGGCCATCGGGGTGTACACGTACCACTCGTCATAGACTACATAGGGCTCCTCCGGCAAAAGCGTATAGCCGGCTTCCTCGCAGGCCTGGCGAAAGCGGTGGTACGCCGTACCGGCGCTGAGCGCGTTCACGCGGCCGTCCTCTTGCTGCTCGTCATACAGGCTCTGCCGCATCGCCAGCAGGCCAAGCGTCCCATCCGATTCCATCAGCATGAAGTGGGTGTTGTAATACCACATACGGCTGGTTTTCCCGCCCGGCGCTTCAACCGTCTGCTCCAGCAGCGTTTCGTACATCGCGTCGATCTCGTTTGCTTCCAAGTGTGGGTCAATGGCGAACGCCAGCGCGAAAAACAGCCCCGGTATGTACTCCTGCAACGGGCTGCCGGGATACATAAATATCCCCTGGCCGCCGAACACATCGCCTGCGTAGATTTCCACCCACACCGCGTCCTCCGCCAACTCGCGGATAAACTGCAGCCCGGCGGGATCGTTGGTGTCCCATTCACCGGTTGAATCCTCCGCCAGCGTGAGCCCTATATGCCCGGCGATTGACCGGAACCGGCTATACACCGCATCCAATCTGGTTCTACTGGTTCCTTTCGGTTCCTCATACGGTTCCACGGGCAGTACCGCGAGCGTGGGGCCTTCCTCGCCGTGTTCCAGCGTGGTAAGCGAAAAGCGCCACCGCCCGTAAAACACCACTCCTAAATACACGTCCGGCATGTCTTCCGCCACCGGTCTCATATCGAATGCCAATTCCTCCATCAGTTCATACGAGATTTCTTCGGTCAGCGCGGGTTCCACGGCACGCATACAGTCCTGGAAGATTGCCCAGAGCTCGTTTCCATCAAAGGAATCGTTGCTCGCGGAGCCGCAAAGGTACATGGGCCATTCTTCATTTTCGTCATGATAGAATGCCTTGAATACGAAATCGCCAAAGGGCTCGTAGACACTGCCGCCGGTTTCGCTGGTTGTCGCTTCTCCGGGGAGCGTCGCTTGCATGCCGCGCTCCAGCCGAAGGGCTGCAAAGCGTTCGAATGCGGCTAAGGCTTCGGTTTGCGCGGGGTTTGGATCCGTATCGGCGGCAAAGACGGCCATCGGCAACACACAGGCGCAGCACAGGCACGCGGCGAGCAGCATACAAATGATTTTTCGCATACGATCACCTCTTCCTCTTACGTTAAAACGTGGGCGGAGTGCTCACCCACAGCACGCTGGCTTCGGTTTTACCGGTGTTTTCCAGCCAATGCCGGGCGTCGGGCGTAAAGGAGAAACTGTCGCCCTTGCGGGCCTTCCATGCGCGTTCGCCCACGGTCAGTTGTACGTTTCCGGCCAGCACGTAGCCGAATTCCTCGCCCACATGGGGCATATCCACCTCGCTGCGGCCACCCGGCTCCAGCACCAGCAGAATGGGCTCCATGTCCTTCTTTTGTGCGTTGGGGATGAGCCAGTGGATTACCGAACCCTGCTCCGGGAATTCTTTGATGAATACGTCTTCTTTGCGGAAAACCGGCTTTTCGGCGATTTCTCCGGCAAAAAACTCACGGAAGCTGGAGCCTAGGGTGGTGACGATATCCTCCAGCGTGGACAGGGAGGGCGACGTTTGGTTGCTCTCCAATTGGGAGATGAATCCCTTCGAAAGCTCGCACCGGTCGGCCAGTTCCTTTTGGGTAAGGTTATTGCGCAGCCGAAGGCTCTTGATTTTACCCCCGATGTTTAGCTCCATAAAACCACCTACTTTGGTTTGATCGTACATAACTTTGAGTTTGTGCGAGCGAAACTTATTAAAGCATATGGCGAGGCTGTTGTCAAGAGTTACTGAACAAAAAGTTTACCATCGATTTTGCGTCACAAAGATATGTTATACTGTTATCGCTTTGATTAAATAGGAGGTTCTCCTCATGAAAAACCTATCTCTAGGCCAAGCCCGCCGGCTTTCCCTGCTGCGCTGGACGCTGCCCCGTGCACCTGCGTCCAACGCTCATCAGGCCATACAAGAGGCGTACAACCGGCTTTTCGCCCAGCACCGGGTGGTGGGCGGTGCGGTGTCCCTGGTAAGGCGGGGCAAGTTGCTGGCCACATTCACCTATGGCAACGCACGGTTGGAGCTCCCCATACCCGTAGCCCCTGACACACTGTTCCGCATAGCATCGGTTTCAAAAACAATCGTCGCCATGGGCGTGATGGCCCTGGTGGAGCGCGGTTTGCTAACGTTGGACGCAGATATCGGCGAGACGCTGGGCTATCCTGTGCGCAATCCAGCCTTCCCCGATGTGCCCATTACCCTGCGGCAACTGCTGACCCACACCTCCGGCCTGCGGGATGCCCCGGTGTACGAAGGCCCCGGCATTTCCGGGGCGCTCACCCTCAAACAGATGCTTTCGCCACCCCATGTGGCGCGCTGCTTTGCGCCCGTGCCGCCGGGGGAGTCCTTCCATTATAGTAATTTTGGAGCAGGCATCGTGGGTTCTGTGATGGGTGTGGCCACAGGCGCGCATTTTGATGATACGCTGCAAGCATCTTTGTTTGAACCCTTGGGCGTCACGGGCAGCTTTCTTCCCCAGCGTATGCTTCCTTTTGTGGATAGGCTGGCCAGTGGGTATCGGGTTTCCCTTTTGCCGCGCCCAACCCGCATCGCCTACGACGCGCCCGCCCTGGCTGCCGCCCCGTTGCCAATCCCCGATCCCGAACGGGACTTTGCTCACGCGCCGGGCCGCCTGCTGATCTCCATGCCCGGCTTAACCAAGCTGCTGCGCTTGCTGGGCTCGGATGGAGAGGTCGACGGCGCGCGGGTGCTGTCGCCAGCGAGCATGGACGAGCTGCGTGCGGTACAAGATCATCGCGGTTCGGTGACCGGGCGGGCAGGGCGTGGGCTGGGGGTATCGTATTGCCCGCAAGTGATGGGCCGTGAGATGGTGATGGGCCACCAGGGCGTGGCCTACGGAAAAAACTGCGAGATGTGGATTGATCCCGCCACGGGCGACGGCGTGGCCATGGCTACGAACGGGGGATTGTTGTTTGCTACAAACAAGCTGGTGCATTGTGGGTGGGGGGCGGCGCGGTTGGGGTTTGAGGTGTTGGAGAGACTTGAGTAACTCAGATGTGGATTTCAAAAGCGAAAAATGCAAATTATGTTGACAATGTACATACACATGCGGAATAATATGGGAAACAAGTCTTTTGTAGATTTGTTGATCATTGGATTACGGGGAGGCAATGATGAATACAAATATTGCAATTTCTGAGAAGATCCGGCTTATCGATCAAGCAGATAGATATGCTAACGAAATCATTGATTGGTGGATAGATAAAACCCAACCCAAAGCTGCTACCCAATATTGTGGTCTACAGCCTGTTCCAGCTGAGAAGTTTGATGAACTAATTCAGTTTTATGATTCATCAGTAAAGACACTTGCTCAAAGCATTTCGCCTGTGTGGGCATTAACTGTATGCATTGCCATTATTGAGAATGTAACTAATGGTCTAAGAGAAGAGGAAGTTGAAACAGAAATTCATTTGGTTGCTAAAACAGCTATTGTGTATTTCTATGGGCAAAAAACCCGAGACTTCCAGATGGATAATAATGCAAACCGAATAAAAGAAATGTTCATAAATATTGCTCTTCTTCACAATTTGTTTACCCTAAGCAAAATGCTTGAGGTTGTTCCAGATAAAGACATTATTTTTATTAATAACTCCGTAAGGATTGGTGAAGCAAATAGAGAATTTTTTGATCAATACAAAAAAGCAATGAAGGATAGAGGCGCTCGGCAAAGATCGGCATTTACTAATACTAGATTAATGAAAAAGTATGCAGGAGCATACATAAGTGGAGTTAAGAGAGTATTAGACGGTGAAAATCCTCGCGATATTCAGGTTTTTGAGGACTCCATCTTTTCGATCTTTCCCCCAATAGAGAAGCTAGAGGGAAGCAGGGAATTATGGATTTATCTTTGGCACGTTGTCATGGTTTTCTGCGAAGTGTTTTCCAATAGCCAGTATAAGTCTCGAATTTGGATTCTTGACAGGTTTTCAGAAGAATTAGATGTTGATGATCTTGTTTGGACAAGGAAATGGAATAATGAGTATATGCATAACAACTCATTTACGCTAGTACATTCCAATCGCATTATTGAGCGCCCCATAATAAGAATCTCGGAGTATAATGACGGTTTGTTTGCTACCTCGGAAGGATTATTGGGAGATGCAATCAATTTTCGTGTAGAGGATAGTATTTTTGCCTATACAATTGAAGATAATGACGCACGTAACAAGCATTGGGGGATTACTATCCGTGATACATTGGCTCTTGAGTTTGAGCAGAAAGTTCAAGGAAAGCTTAGCCAAAATGGTTTTTTTGCCGCTGGTGTCAGCAGAGCGGGCGCATGGAGTGTAAATAATCGACCTGTACAAATCTGGAGTGGTGACAAAAATCAAATAGATGTTCTAGCATTCAAGGAAGGAACGAATACTTTGTTCTTAATTGAGTGCAAGTTGCTAGATGATTTCAAGACTATAGAAAGGATATGCTCATTGTATAAAAAGGTATTGTTTCGTCTTGATGAATGGACGCCTGTTGCCCAATTGCACTGTAGCATACCAAATATTTGCGCATCTTTTTCAAATGATGGATTGAAAAACAAATTAAAACGACTAAGATTTCCGGTGAAAATTGTGCCGATCATCGTTACAGATATTAAGTTTCCACTTTACCCTGATTTTTCTGTATTTCCTGATGAACGCGCGAATATTAAACTTTGTTGCATTGACGAATTGTTATCAATTGTCAAGAACTATTGAGCCAGTTCAATTCCAGCATTAGTCGGGTTTCTTGGTTATTAAGTATCTTTTGCTTTTCTCTACTCCCCCCACCCATCATAAAACTCACCTTCCAACAGCGTCTCCGCCCGCCCATCGGTAACCCGCGCCAGCAGCGCCAACAGCTCGGGCGCGTCGGCCTCCCGCACGCGCAGTGTAAGCGTCACACGGTCGGTAAACTCCTGCTCCTCGACCACACAGGGCGCGGAAGCCAGTGCGTGGTTGGTCCGGTCCCATTGGGGATAAGGTATCTCAACCAAATAGCGATGCGTGTGGCGCATCACCACGACGCCTGCGGCATCCAGCGCCATGGACGAGCCTTTTGCATACGCACGGGTAAGCCCGCCCGCGCCCAGCAGCACGCCGCCCCAATACCGCACCACCACCACCGCGCAGTCCACCACGCCCCGTGCGCGCATCACGTTTAGGATGGGCATACCGGCAGTGCCGCCGGGTTCGCCGTCGTCGCTGTAGCGCATGATGCCTGCGTTGCGTCCGATGATGTAAGCGTAGCAGTGATGGCCCGCATCTTTATACTGCGCCCGAATCTGTGCCAAAAAGGCCAAAGCCGCCCCTTCATCGGCCACAGGCGAACCGCAGCCGATAAAGCGCGACTTTTTTTCGATAAAGGCATCCTGCCCCGGCGTGCGGAGCGTTTTGTACGACGTCATTCGGCCACAGGCAGAACACTTGGGCGGGTGATATCCAGCGGGCTGAGAATCGCGCTGTTAATGTGATCCTCGAACGCATCATACCCGTGTTCGCGGTTATAATGTAACTCGTCCTCATAAATCGGTACCATTTGGTAAAAGATCACGTTCTTGCCATCTGGTAAAGTTGCCGTCAGGCAATCTGTCTCAAACGCTTTGGGGTGGGTCAAAACCACCGAACACAATTTTGTGTTTTCGGCAAAAGGCGTGTTTTCAGCATCCGCGCTCATGGTGTGACCAACGCCGAGCCAAGTATTGTTGGAAATCGGCAACCGGGCAAGCGCTTTTAGGAATTCGATGGGCCAGTAGTTCATGGGATCATCCAGGTTTATTATGTCCCAGTTTGGAGGCAGGATAACAAGATACTCTGCCCGTGTGGGGAAATACGGCTGCCAAGTCAGAGGCACATTCATTTCATACGCGCCAGCACCCCAAGTAACCAGAGTGTAGTAATTCCGCTCTGGCGTGGGCTGGATTACGATGACATCCAAATGAATATCGGGCGACACAATTTCATGCAATACGGTTTCATAATCACCGAAGTACTCTATGATGTGCGCTTCAATCGCGTTCATTTCTTCCTCCGAATATAAAAACGTCTCATCAGCAACGGCATTTAGATGCGCTCCAAGTGCATTGATGATGGCAAAACACAGAAAGGCCACTACGCCTAGGCGGCCCGATTTTGCCGAGCATTTTTTCAGCCCATCGTACAATCTCATTCAAATCTCTCCCTTGATTTCACTCTGCTAACATCACGCGGCAGTAGCTCTTTTTGCCTTTGCGCAGCAGCAACCCCTCAGAGGCAAAGTCCTCCGCGGACACGGTGCGGTTGACGTCGGTGATCTGCTCGTCGCCGATGTACACGCCGCCGCCCTGCACCAGCTTGCGGGCCTCGCTGTTGGAGGCCGCCAGCCCGGCCCGCACCACCAAGGTGGTGAGCCGCCCGTCCTGGGCCAGCTCTTGGGCGGTTACTTGAGTGGTGGGCACGGCTTTTGCATCCCCGCCGCCACCAAACAGCGCAGCCGCCGCTTTTTGCGCCGCCTCGGCCTCGGCCTCGCCATGGATGATCTTGGTGACTTCATAAGCCAGCACCCGCTTGGCGTCGTTGATTTGCACATCCTTTAGCGCGCCCAGGCGGCGCACTTCGTCCATGGGCAGGAAGGTAAACAACGCCAGGTAGCGTTGCACATCGGCATCCATCACATTGCGCCAGTATTGGTAAAAGTCGTAGGGGCTTACCCGGGCGGGATCCAACCATAACGCCCCAGCCTCGGTTTTCCCCATCTTGGAGCCGTCGGCGTTGGCGATCAGGTTAAAGGTGACCACATATGCCTCCTGCTGCTCCTTGCGGCGGATTAGGTCGGCGCCGCCCAACATGTTGCTCCATTGATCGTCGCCGCCCACCTGCAGGCGGCAGCCGTAACGCTGGAACAGCTGCAAAAAATCGTAGGACTGCATGGGCATGTAGGTGAATTCTAAAAACGAAAGACCCTTTTCCATCCGCGCCTTGTAACAATCAGCGGTGAGCATACGGTTGACCGAGAAGTGTGCGCCGATTTCCCGCATAAAATCCAGGAAGTTGAGGCTGCGCAACCAGTCGGCATTGTTCACCAATAGGGCCTTGCCTTCGGAAAAATCGAGAAAGCGGGCGGCCTGCTTTTGAATCTTGCGGATGTTTGCATCGATTTGCTCCACGGTGAGCATGGAGCGCATGGCGGTTTTGCCCGATGGATCGCCGATCATGGCGGTGCCGCCGCCCATGAGGGCGATGGGCCGGTGACCGGCCCGCTGCATGTGGGCCATCGCAAAAAAGGGCAGGCAGTGGCCGATGTGCAGGCTATCGGCAGTGGGATCGGTGCCCTCGTAAAAGGTCACTTCCTCCCGCTCGAACAACTTATACAGCTCTTCCTCAAACGTAATCTGCGCGATAAAGCCGCGCTCTTTTAGGGTGTCTAGTATATGCATGTGCGTATCCTCCTAATTTTCCACTTTCCACTTTCAATTTTCCATTTCGTATATTACTTCGCGCAGCGTGCGCATGCCGGTGTCGATCTGCGCCGGGGTGCTGTTGGAAAAGTTAAGCCGCAGGGTGTCTGTGTGGCCGCCGTCGCAAAAGAAGTGGGTGCCCGGTACAAAGGCCACGTTCTGTTCGATGGCCTGCTGAAACAGAACCGTGGCATCCAGGCTGCCTGGAAGCTGTGCCCACAGAAACAGACCGCCCTGCGGCTTGGTATATCGTATGCCCTTGGGGAAGGCCGCCAGTTGATCCAACATGGTGTGCATGCGCGCCGCGTACATGGCGCGGATGTTGGCAAGGTGGGCTGGCAGCCGCCCGTCGCGCAGGTATTCGGCCACGATGGCTTGGGTAAGCGTGCTGGTGTGCACGTCGGTGCTTTGTTTGCCGATCACTGCCTTGCGCAGCAGATCCGGGCGGCAGGTGAGGGTACCGCAGCGTAGGCCCGGCGATATAATCTTCGAAAAACTGGACAGGTGCGCCACCCAGCCCTCTTGATCGTAGGATTTGATGGCCGGCAGCGGATCGCCCGCGTAACGCAGGTCGCGGTAAGGGTCGTCTTCCAGCACCAGTACGCCGTGCCTTGCGGCCATCTGGGCCAAGGGGGCGCGCCGCTCGGCGGCCAGGGTGACGCCGGTGGGGTTTTGGAAGGTGGGGATCACGTAGAGTATCTTGGGTTTATGTTGGCGGATCAGCCGCTCCGCATCATCCAGCAGCAACCCGCCGCCATCGGTAGGCACGGGGATCAGCCGGGCCTGATACAGCCGGAAAGCCTGCAGCGCGCCCAGGAACGAGGGGTTTTCCACCAGCACCACATCGCCGGGATCGATCAAGGCTTTGGCGATCAGGTCGATGCCCTGGGTGGAGCCGGTGATGGGCAGTACCTCTTCCGGGCGGGGCCGGAAGCCTAGCTGCTCGAACCAGCCGCACAGGGCCTCCTTCAGCGGCCCGTACCCCTCGGTGGCCCCGTACTGTAAGATGGCCTTGCCATCCCGGGCCAGCACCCGCTCGGCCAGGGCGGCCACTACGCCTTCCTCCAGCGTGTCCGAGGCCGGATTGCCGCCCCCAAACGAGATCATGCCCGGCTTGCCCAGCAAACCGAGTATCGCCCGTATGGCGCTGCCCGTCACGCCGTCAAAACGGCTGGCAAAACGCAACTCTTGATTCTCCATGCTCAACTCTCCATTCTCCACTAAAAAAGCGCCCCCGATCCTACGATCAGAAGGCGCTGGTTGCGCGGTACCACTTCCGTGCGAACGCGCCTTGCGGCGGCGTCCCTCGTGAACCCATGATCATGATATCCATGCCCATGGGTTCGGCGCTGTATCCGGCGCACCGGTTCCGCTCCGGGGTGTAGGTTCCGCGTTCCTGCCGTTTCCTTGCACCAACCGGAAACTCTCTGTGGGCGGATGATAACGCGGCTTGGCTCCCATCATTGCGTGATTTTGCTATAGTATAGGCGGGGGATGTGGGAATGTCAACGTTTTTTTGCGTGAATCAGTCAAAATCAATTTCGCCGGTTTCGCCCAAGAACACCCCGCGCTCTGCCGGGGACAGGGGCAGGAGTTCGTTGGCCAGGGCATTTACCGCCTCCAGGCCCAGCGCGAGTTGTATGCTCATATCCTCTTCCTCTTCATCCCAACGCAGTAGCCAGAATGGTTCCTTTGGGGTACCGCGGACTTTTAGGTAACCGGATTTTTCACGCCCACGTTCATCCATGATTTGCACACGAATAATGGAATCATATGGCAGAAGGCCTGTTGAAGCGACATAATCCGCCACATGAGCATCCCGTTCCTCCGGCGCCAGCGGGGCGCAAATATCGTACAAGGCTTCGTATTCTGCCCGCGTTAATTTATACCAAAACCATGCGTTATTACCATGCCGTTCGGCCCGGTACATTTCCCGATTATGCTCCATCATCATGCATGTTTTGTGATTGTTCTCGTACCTCAAGCCTTCAAACCATATCTCGCTTCTGGTTTTCCGCCGCGATAAAAAGGCTTCCACCTCGCCTCTTCGTTCGGCGAGTTCATCGCCGGTGAGTTCATCTGCCGGCTGTACGCACATTGCCGCCAGTTCTATAAATTCCGTGAGCGCCTCCACGAAGTCTTCGTCCGGAATCGAGCCTTGCCAAAATAAACCGTCTCCACTATAGTAGAATAGAGCCCTTGTATACATAGGGAATTTAAGACATAAAACGGCCGGCTCTCCAAGCGGCGCGTACAGTTCCAACCAGTTGCGGTCCTGAGGTGTGGGGGGAATGGACTCATGATCCTGGTAGAGCACCAGCCACTCCAATCCATCTTCCTTGTTGCGGTAGCGCATATGCCCTTCGGGGTTATCTATTGGTTCAATCACGTCTTCCAAGCCTGGGGGGATGATTCCTTCGCGCAGCGATTCAATGACATGGCGATTTGCGTACAATCCCATGATCCGTTCACTGATTGTATTTTCGTTGGCGGATGCTTGCGCAGGCGCAACGCAAGCCACACATGCCAGCACCGTGAGTAAGGCTGTTATCCGGCGCAGCGATGTTTTGCTTGTCATGTTGTTTGCCCTCCAAATCTTATTTTCCGCTCAACCGCTCAAAAGCTTCGCGCATGGGCGCGGTTCGTTCCGCCGGAGAGAGCGGCAGCCATTGGGTGGCGAAGGCCTCATATATTGCCTGATCCAGCTCTAATGTGCGATCAAAGCCCTCCGCATCATAAACGCACAGATAGAATTCGTTGTGGGAGTAATCGGCGATAAGAATAGGTTCTCTGCTCCCGCCATTATCGCTGCTCAATGAAAGGATACGATCAGGCGTGCGCCCCAGCGCCGCCACGAAATCCAAAACGTATGCGGGCCATTCTTCCGGCCTAAATTGGGCGTGGGCATCGGCCATTGTTTTGTACTGCGCTTCTGTTAATAGGTAACAGATCCTTTCATAATATGGCCCTGTAGTAAGGGTATACAGCCCATTTTCATAATCCGCCTCCACGGTGGTTCTGCGGCCTACAGACCAAAACATTTCGCTCAAGAGCGGGTATTTTGCCCGCCATTGGCGTAAAAAGGATTCCTCCGTATTTTGTAGGATGGTGAGCTCGTCATCTGTCCGTTTGTCCGTGGGATTTCCACAAAAAGCTGAGAGTGTTACGAAGTCAATGAGCGCTTCCTTGCATTTCTCACGGGGGATCAAAACGCTCCAGCTTAAGTTGTTGTTATAACCGATGTACGAAAAACGCGCATCTTGCTCGGTAAGCCCCTCGTACATTCTGAATTGCAAGGAATTATGTTTGCCAAGAGAGGAGTACATGATCAAATCCATGTTGGCCAAGCGACCGGATAAGCCCAATTCATCTGTTTCAAAGCGCAGATCCCAAGCCAATGCATCCTCAATGCTGGCTAAAAACCTAAACGCATCAAAGATCCACTCCTCCCCCTCAAGAATCATATGTTCCCATTCCTGGGGGATGATCCCCTTGCGCAGAGACTCAATCACCTCGGGGTTTGTGTACAAACCGGCAACTCGCTCCTCCACAGTGGATGCTTGCGCGTGTGCAACGCCGCCTACGCACATCAGTGCCGCAAGCAGTGCTGCTACTTGTCGCAACCATGGTTTGCTTGCCATGCTGTTTGGCCCCCTAATTTCATTTTCGCCCAGGTGCACGCATTTCATAGGCCTCCCGCATAGGTGCGGTTCGTTCTGCCGGGGAGAGGGGCAGCCATTCGGCAACGAAGGTATCGTATTGCCCCTGAAGCATGTAGACCCCGGGAATGTACTCCCCGCCATAGGAATGCGCCAGCACGAATTCACGATCATAATAAACTGTACTCAAGCGGTACTCATGATCTTTATCGTTTATCTCAAGAACGCGCTCCGGCGGTTGATCCAGCGTGGCGGCATATTCTGTAACAAATGCAGGGCGGTCTTCCGGCTCTAGGGATACACAGGCATCCAACACCGCCCTGAACTGCTCTTTGGTCAGCGCATAACGAAATCGTTCATATTCGCCCCACGTATCGAGGGCGTACGTTTCTTCTCTATAGTCCGCTTCCAAACACTTTTTGTTGTCCTCGGCTAATAGGGTCTCTATCAAGAGTGGGAACTTTCCTTGCCACCACTCAAAGAATGTTTCAATACCTTGCTCTCGCTCAAGGCGTTCATTATGGGTTAGTTCATCTATGGGTTGCGCGCAGAAGGTTGCCAAGGTTACGAATTCTGTAAGTGCTTCGGCATAATCCTCAGGCGGAATGGAGGTGGCCCACAACCACCCATTTCCCGAAAAATAAAAGAAGGTGTCTTGTGGGTGATAATCAGAATGTACGAGCACGAGGTCAAAAGAGGGCTGTTCGCCGAGCGGCTTTTGCAAAGTCAATCGCGTATAGTCTGAAAGAAGCTGCCATTCCAGTGCGCCTTCCCTGGAGCGATAACGCCTTCCATCATATTTCAACTCAAGCACGTCCTCCCAACCCTCGGGAACAATGCCCTCCCGCAGCGATGCAATCGCCTCGGGGTTCGCGTATAATCCGGCAACCCGCTCCTCCACGGTGGATGCTTGTGCAAGCGCAACGCAAGCTACACATACCAGCACCGTGAGTAAGACTGCTGTCCGGCGCAGCGATGTTTTGCCTGCCATGTTGTTTGCCCCCCTTAATCTCGTTTTCCGCTCAACCGCTCAAAAGCCTCCCTCATAGGCGCGGTTCGTTCCGCCGGAGAGAGCCACAGCCATTCGGCGGCCAGGGCATTGTGCTGCTCCGGCGATAAAGGCAAGGAGTCGCTTCTCCTGATGTTTTCCTCATCCGTATAGATATAAATCAATAGAGATGCATTGTCGTGGTATACGTCGCTAAGCAGATAATCGCCTCCTTCGTTGCGCAATTGAAGAACGTGTATCACGTCCTTTCCCAGCGTCGCTACGTATTCAGTGGCGTAAACGAATCGCTCTTCGGGCGCTAGCAATAGGCAGGCATCACGCAGTGTTTCGAATTGCTCTTTTGTTAATGCATAGGAGAACCACTCATAATCGTTTTTTATGTGAAAAGCATACATGTCATGTGTATAATGCGCTTCTAAGTATGTTTCATTGCTTTCGATGGCCAAGTATTCGCTGTCAATCGAAAACCTTTCTTGCCACCATGTCAGAAAGGTTTCGATCTCTTGCTCCCGCTCAGCGAGTTCAATCTCGGTTAGTTCGTCCGCCGGTTGCGTGCAGAAGTCTGCCAAGGTCACGAATTTTGTGAGCGCTTCTACAAAATCCTCAGGCGGGATGAAGGAGGAGGCCCACAGCAATCCATCTCTCCCGAAATTTAGGTAGTTGTCTTGTGGGAAGTTGTCAGAACATATGAGAATGAAATAAAGGGGGAGCTGCTCACCAAGGGGATTACGCAAAGCCAAGCGAGTAGAACTTGACAGGAGCAGCCATTCCAATGCGCCTTCCTTAACCCAGTAATGCCTTCCATCATGTCTAAGCTCAAGCGTGTCTTCCCAGCCCTGGGGGATAACCCCCTCGCGCAGCGATGCAAGCGCCTCGCGATTTGTGTACAATCCGGCAACCCGCTCCTCTACGGTGAATGCTTGCGCAAACGCGATGCTGCCTAAGCACGTCAACGCCGTAAGCAAGGCGGATACCCGTCGTATCCATGTTGTGATTGGCATGCAATCACCCCCCGTCTATTTTCCGCTCAAGTGTTCGTAGGTTTCCCGCATCACCGGGAGCCGCTCCGCCTGTGACAAGGGCAACCACGCTGCGGCAAAGGCGTCATACTGTTCTTGGGTTAGCATAGCGTCACCATCATCCCACCCGTACGCATAGGTTGTCAGTACAAATCCGTCATAGTCAAGGGCACGGAGGTAGTATGCGGTATCGCCAGGGGAATCGTCGTCGTTCTCCTCGTAGCATGCTAACTGCTGGATGTGTGTGGGCGCTAGGCCCAACTCTGCTGCATATTCCGCTATGTATGTGGGCCGCATATGCGGCGCCAGCGCGTGGCAAGCATCATACACGGTTTTGAACTGCTCCTCGGTTAGCGCGTAACTGAGCCAATCATAAGGGCCCCGTGTATGGAGGGAATACAAACCAATTGCAAAATTCGCTTCCACGCAGGTATGGAGAACGCCATCATGCAAGCCGTCGTATTGGAGATCGAAGTCTGTCCGCCATTTTTGTAGGAAGCTTTCAATCTCGCCCGCTCGATCATCGAGTTCATCCATGTCCAAGTCCTCTGCCGGAGACGCGCAGAAGTCGGCCAGCGTTACGAATTCCGTGAGTGTTTCCAGGCGCATTGCGGGCGGGATATCCACACCCCAAACCATATCGTCGTCGCTGTAGCGAAAGTGGGCCTTCTCTTGGAGCAACTCTCCATACATGGTAAAGGAGAAAAGTACGCTTGGGCCAAGAGGCGACCACATATCCAGGCTTGTAAAGATCAAGGGATCCAGTGCATCTCCTTCCGTTTCGAAGAACAGCGTCATCTCCAACCCATGTCCCCGGACTTGGTACTGTATGTACCCATACCCTTCGGAGATAGAGCTGTACTCGAGCTCCAGCGCGTCTTCCCACCCCTGGGGGATGACCTCGTCACACAGCGAAGCAATCGCCTTGGGGTTCGCGTACAACCCGGTGACCCAATCCTCCACCGTGGATGCCTGCGCTACCGCAATGCCGCCCATGCACACCAGCGCCGCAAGCAAGGCAGATACCCGTCGTATCCATATTGTGATTGGCATGCTGTTCGTCTCCCCTTTTTTATCATGGCACGATTATAACACATTTTTCGCAATTTTGAAGGGAAACCCCCATCTACTCCGTATATATAAAGTAGAAAACATATCCATGGAAACATAGGAGAAAGAAGGAGATTGTATGCGTAAAGGATTTACTTTGGTTTGTGCGCTGCTTCTGTGCGTTTTGATTGGGCTGCCAGCCGTGATGGCTGATGGCGGGCCCTTCGACGACACTTTGCTGCGCGGCTGGGATGAAGACGAGGGGTATCAGTACCTGCAATTCGGCGCTTATCACCAGGAGTATGCCGATCAGCCCATCCTGTGGCGGGTGCTCACCGTTAGGGACGGGCGCATGCTGCTGCTCAGCGAGCTGATACTGGACGCCCGGCCCTTTGACAGCCGTGAGGAGGACGAAGGCAGAACCAACGAGTGGGAACACAGCGAACTGCGCGCCTGGTTAAACAAAGAGTTTATTGATGAGGCGTTTTCCAAGATGGATCAGGGCCTGATTCTGGACAACGGCGCGGCGGGCAAGGTGTTTGCTCCGTCGGATGCGGAGATGTCCAACCCGGAATACGGCTTTGAGAGCGCCAAGTATGAGCCGGATCCAGCCCGCAAGGCCGCCGGCACTCCCTACGCTTTCGACAGGGGCCTGTGGAGGCCGGAAAGCGGAAGCTACTACTCTTCCTTCTACACCCGCACAAGGGCCAACAATACAAACGTATTTCATATCAACACAGCCGGCAAGGCGGGTTTGGCCCGGGTGGAGCGCACCAATGTAGGCATTCGCCCGGCGCTCTGGCTCAGCGTCCAATTCCTGCCCTTCACCACCGGCGACGGCACGCTGGAAGACCCGTTTAGGTAAGCATTCCTTTTCCCCGCCGTTTGTGGTATTATACAAGCGGATTTTACGGATAGCGGGGGAAAGACATGCGGATCAGTGAGGCGGTTCAGGCCCAGCTTGCCCGGATTTGTGCGGACCGGAGCGCATTGCACCGGATCCCGGAAGAAAGCGGCCAGGAGCGTAAGACCCAGCGGTATGTGCTGGACGCGTTGGCCGCTTTGGAGCCCGATGAGCTGGCTCCCTGCGCCGATACCGGCGTGCGCGCGGTGTTCCGGGGCGATGGGAGCGGGCGTTGCGTGGCCTTTCGCGCCGATATGGACGCACTGCGCATCACCGAAGGTACGGGCCGGGCCGACGCGTCGGAACACCCGGGCCGTATGCATGCCTGCGGGCACGACGGCCACATGGCTTGCCTGCTGGCGCTGGCCCGGATCGTGGCCGGGCAGCGCCATGCAATGCGCGACCATGTGGTGCTGCTGTTTCAGCCTGCCGAGGAAGCGGTGGGCGGGGCACGGCGTATGATCGAAGCCGGTGCGCTGGAAAATCCCAAGGTAGACGCCATATACGCCCTGCACATGATGCCCGATTTGCCCGTGGGCAAAATCGGCACAAAAGCAGGGGCGCTGATGGCCAGCGCAGGCGAGGTGGACATCACCATCCACGGCCGGGCGGCCCACGGCGCCATGCCCCATCAGGGGGCGGACGCGGTGGCGGCGGCGGCCCATCTGTATACCCTGCTGCAAACCACCATCACCCGCCGCGTGAATCCCTTAGAGCCGGCGCTGATCACCGTGGGCACGCTGCGGGCCGGTGAACGCCGCAATGTGATCGCTGATCACGCGGTGCTGGAATGTACGGTGCGCACCTTTTCCAACGAAGTGCATGCCCGGCTGCTTACCTACATGCAAGACGATATGCGGGCGGTGGAGGCCGCCTTTGGCGTACGCTGCGAGATGCGGGAGCCCTTTGGTTACCCCTGCCTGCAAAACGACGAAGCTGAGGTCCAACGCCTGGCCCAAGCCGCAGGCGATTGTTTGGTGCAAGTGCAGCCCAAGATGACTGCCGAAGATTTCTCCTTTTTTCAGCAACAGGCGCCGGGCGCGTACTGTTTTTGCGGCTGTTTGGACGATGCCCACCAAGCGCCCCTGCACAACCAGAAGTTTGACTTTGACGAGGGCGCGCTGCTCTACGGCGTGCAACTTTTCCATAATTTGATTACATTTGCTTGATGCGCGGGAGGAAAAAGCATGGGTTTGTTTGATCGGTTTTACTACGGCAAGGCGGGGCAGGCCGACTACACGGAGGACGATCTGCCGGCCAATCGGCTTCAGCTCTTTTGGCAGGTGCTTCGCGTTCGGCTCTGGAGCTTGATGCGCCTGAACCTGCTCCAATTGCTCTTTTGGCTGCCGTTGATCCTCATCACCCTTATGACCCTGATGGGCGCCATTGGCATGGCTGCCGACCTCCTCGAGCAGGAGGCGCCCCTGGCCGACGTATCGGATCACATGCTGGGCCTGCTGTCTACCTATCTTATTTTGCTCATCCCCTGCATCATGATCACCGGCCCGTCTTCGGCGGCGGCGGCCCATGTGGCACGCAATTGGGCCAGGGATCAGCACTCCTTTTTGTGGAGCGACTTTAAGGACGCGCTCAAGGCCAATTGGAAGCAGGGCCTGTGCGCTTCGGCCATCTCTTCCGTATTGCCCTACCTGCTGCTAGTGGGCGTCACTTTTTACGGCGAGCTGGCCCAAACCACCACCCCCATTGCGGTGGCCGGTCAGGTGCTGGTGATCATCGTGGGCATCATTTGGGCCCTGACCCTCACCTTTCTGTATCCGCTGATGGTGGGGTATGAGATGCGCATGGGCACGCTGATCCGCAACGCCATGCTGTTGGCCGTGGCCCGCCTACCCTTTGTGACAGGCTTACGCCTCGCTACGGCGTTGCCTCTGCTCATCGGCCTGCTGATGTTTTATGTCGGCAGCATGTACGGCCTGCTGGTGATCGCCCTGTACTACCTGCTGATCGGTTTCTCCCTCAACCGCCTGGTGAGCGCCTCCTTTGCCAACAGCGTGTTTGACAAATACATCAACCCCAACATCGAAGGCGCACCCATGAACCTGGGTTTGCGGGCTGATGAGGATGACGATGAGGACGAGTAACCTGTAACTACACTGCGCATCCTATGCGCAGTGTTATACAGGGGAGTTGAATGCATGAAGGGCGGCAACGTAACGCCACTTCCTACGCGCCAGGAGCGGCTAAAGTACGAGGTGGCGCGGGATTTGGGGCTGATGCCCAAGGTGCTGGAGGTGGGATGGCCGGGGCTTACCACCGCCGAATCGGGGCGGGTGGGCGGCATCGTGGCCCGCCGCTTGCGGGAGGATGCCAATACCAAAGTGTAAGGGAATGGATGGATGTACCAAGAATTTGCGCAGGTGTACGACGCGCTGATGGACGACGTGGATTATCCGGCCTGGGCGGCCCACTACCTGGCGCTTTGTAAGGCGCACGGGGTGGAGGCGGCTGCTCTGGCCGAATGCGCATGCGGCACCGGCAGCCTTACCGTGGAGTTTGCCGCAGGGGGCATTGCCGTGACCGGCCTGGACAGGAGCGCCGACATGCTGCGGGTGGCTACGGCCAAGGCCCGGGTCCGGGGCCTTGTGATTCCCTTTGTGCGGCAAGACATGCGCGCCCTTGCCCTGCACCGGCCCGTGGATGCTGTGCTGGCCACCTGCGACGGCGTAAACTACTTGCTTACGCCCCAGGCCGCGGGCGCTTTTTTTGCGGCGGCCTATGCCGCCCTCAAGCCGGGCGGCGGGCTGTTCTTTGATGTATCCACCCCGCATAAGCTGGCCCGTATTTTGGGCGACGCCTTTTTTGGCGGCAATCGTGATCAAGTGTCGTACCTGTGGCAAAATCGCTACGATGCCGCCAAGGCGCTGCTGGAAATGGAGTTGACGGGATTCGTGCGGGAGGCGAATGGGCTGTATCGGCGTTTTGACGAGGTGCATGTGCAGCGCGCCCACACCGTGGAGGAGCTGGAGCGCTGGCTGGGGGAAGCCGGGTTCGATTCCGTGCGCGTTTATGGCGAGTTTACAATGGAGCCAGCCCAGCTATCGGATCAGCGATGGCATGTGGCGGCGCTAAAACTAGGAGGAAATGTTGAATATGCCGGAGAATAAGAGCCGTCTATTGCATGCGGTGCTGCGAGATGGCGAGGCCCGGGTACTGCTCTGCGATGTAACGAACATGGTCCGGCAGGCCGCCGAGATCCACGGCTCCAGCCGAGTGTGCACCGTGGCCATGGGCCGGATCATTGCCGCCGCGGCCATGATGGGCTGCCAGTTAAAAGATGCCCAAGAGAGCGTGACCATTACCTTGCGCGGCGACGGCCCGGCCAGCCCCTTGGTGGCGGTGGCCCGGCGGGGTGTGGTGAAGGTAACCATCGCCCAGCCCGATGTGCAGTTGCCGCCCCTGGCTGATGGCAGGTTGGACGTGGGCGGCGCTCTGGGCCGCACGGGGCGCCTCAGCGTGGTGCGCGACTTGGGTTTTGGCGAGCCCTATATTGGGCAGGTGCCCCTGGTTTCTGGGGAGATCGGTGAGGATGTGGCCATGTATTACACCGCCTCGGAGCAGACGCCTACGCTGTGCGCATTGGGCGTGCAGCTGGGCCAGGGTGTGAGTGCGGCGGGGGGCGTGTTGCTACAGGCCATGCCCGGCTGCAGCGAGAGCACTTTGGGCGCGTTGGAATTGCGCTCCCAACTGTTTACCGGGCTTAGTGGGCTACTGCAGGAATACACGTTGGAGCAGTTGCTGGCCGTGTGTTTTGACGGTCTGTTGCCCACCGTGCTGGAGGAAGTTCCCTTGCGCCTGGCTTGCGATTGCAGCCGGGAGCGCATCGAGGGGGCGCTGCTTTCCCTGGGCCCTGTGGAGCTGCAAGAGATGATGGATGATCAGCATGGGGCCGAGGTAAATTGCCATTTTTGCCGCAAGCACTATGTTTTTGATGAGGCCCAACTGGCCGCCCTGCGTGATCTGTAGGGCGCGCCGATGAGATATGAAGGACAAAGATAAAAGATGAAAGAAACACCACAGCCCACCAATCAGCTCACGAATCTTGTACCCTTTGCCCGTGACGCGGGTTTTTTGCGTGCCCGTGCCCAGGAGCATATCCGCGCCGGGCGCATGCTGGAGGCGCTGGATTTATATCGTATGATCGCCGGGCGCGCCCCAGGCGACGCCAGGGGGCAAATGGAGCTGGCCGCCCTGTACAGCGACATGGGCGCGTATGAGTTGAGCAACCGGCTGCTATTTACCCAGGCCCAGTGTGGCGGGCATGAGGCCGCCTGCTTTTTTGCCTTGGGCCGCAACTTTTTTGCCATGCGGGATGCCCACCGGGCCCAGGATTGCCTGCTCACCGCCCTGCGCTTGGAACCAGCCGGGAACTATGCCGAGGAAGCCGAGATGCTGCTGGACAACCTGGACGAAGCCGTGGCCCCCGGCCCGGTGGCAGGCCGGGTGGAGAAAGCCATCCGGCGTGGGATACAGGCGTTGGAATCCGGCAGGCCCGATAGTGCGGTGCGCTGGATCACCTATGCCCTCCACAGGCGGGGCGAGGATGCCGAGTTGCTCACCTTGCTCTGTTTTGCCCATTTAAACGCGGGCCGCCCCAGGGAGGGGCTGGAATGGGCGCGCCGGGCTTATCGCCGGGACCGTGGCGATGTATACGCGTTGTGCGCCATGGCCTCCGCGCTGTATACCCTGGAAAGCCCCGCCCTGTGCGCCAAGTTTTTGCATATGGCCCAAAACGAAGCCGAGATGCCCCAAGAGATCGCTTTGCTTTGCCAGACGGCTTGCGAGGTGGGCGCCCACGACATGGCCCTCTCCCTGCTGCGGGCTGTGCAGGCCGAGCGGCCTTATACGCCCAGTTTGCTGCACATGCTGGCGGCTGCCTACTGGAACACCGGCCAGGTGCGCCAGGCGGCCCGGCACTGGGCCACCTTGCGGCGGCTGGACCCCGGCGATTTGGTGGCGGTGGCCATGTTCAGGCGGGCGGAAAAAAAGGTGGAGGCCGCCCAGGCCGATGCCCAAGAACCGCCCCACCAGCCACCTCCGTTGGAAGAGCAGTGTGCGTACGGGGCAGAGCTTTCCCCAGAGGACGCCATCGAAAAGCTGCTGGAAGTGCAGCAAACCCTGCGCAGGGGGCCCGAGGCGCTGCAAGCTCGGTTTGACGAAGACGCCGGATTCGCCGCCATACTGGCCTGGGGTTTAACCGTACGCGACGAAAACGACGCCACCCGCGGGGCCATGCTGTCGCTGCTGGGTTCCCTACAGGGTGAACGGGCCAACCGTTTGCTGCTGGGGCAACTTACCGACCCTGGGCAGAGCGAAGGGATCAAACGGGAAGCCATCGGCCTGCTGGCCATCCGGGGGTTATCCGGTCCCCATTACATGGAGAGCGGCGGGCGCATCCTGCGGGTGATGGGGCGCACATTGTCACTCCAGGCCGCGCTGCCGCCCAATTGTGAGCGCATTTTGCAGGCGGTGGTGGATCGCCTTACCCCACGCTACGGTGATGTGGTGCAGGAGCTATCGATGATTTGGCTGGGTTTTTTGCGGCGGCGCAAGGATCCGGGGCAGCCGTTAAAGCGCCCTCGGCTGTGGATGGCGGCGCTGGAATGCGCGTACCGGGCGCAGTGGCGGGAGCGGCTTGGGTTGGAACAAGTTGGGATCGAAAGGCTTTGCGTGCGGCAGGGGGTTTCACCCCGGGCGTTGCGGCGACGTTTGCGTATGCTGTTGCAGGAGGAGGAACAGGGCAACGGCATTTAAACATACTGTTTTTCGACGACCCTATCGCAAGCCAGATTGCCGTGCAGAATCCCTCCACCGCTGCGGCGTCCCCCTCCCTTTAACAAGGGAGGTAGGGGCTAGAAACGAAAATTACGCGAGAATTCCTTACCCCCCTTGTTAAAGGGGGGAGGGCCACCGCAGTGGCGGGGGGATTCCCAAGTGGCGATGTACAAGGCTGTCACCCTGCAAGAGGAGGAACAACATGGCCAATAAACAACAATTCGATTGCATTAATTTTGACGAGCGGTTTTCTGAACACGTAACCCAATGGATGGGCCAGCACCAGCATAAGTACGGCAACGATACCGACCGTATGGAGGCGCAGATGCCCGAGGTATACCTGCGCTGGATCAACATGCCTGCGAATTGGCTGGGCGGGCGCGCTCCTGCCCTGTATTTTACCCAGTTTGACGATGCGGATGATCTGGTGCGCTGGATGTGCGCCTACTTTGAGCAAAAGGTGCCCGTGCCCGATCCGTTGCTGGAGCGCATCGTGGAGTTGGGTGATCCGGCGGAACAACGGCTGGACGCGCTGCTGCGGGATCCCAACGCACCCTACGAGGCCGTGCTCACCGCTATGTCATTGCTCCGTGAGTTATGTTCCGCCCTGCCCATGGCCCTGTATGTACATACCATTGCAGCCTGCCCCCAAGCCAACGAGCAGGTGGACATGGCCGCCGAGGCCTTGCTTGGCATGGGCCCCGCTGTTGCGCCGGAAATCCTGGCCGTTCTGCCCGCCGCCACCGAGGCCGCCGAAACCATCTTTTTGGACGTGCTGTGCAACTTTCCCGGCGACGAGCGCATCTACGATCTGGCCCTTAGAAAATTTATCGCCGCCCAGGACAACCGGGCCCTTTATGCATCTTATTTGGGCAAGCTGGGTGATCCCCGTGCCATCCCGGCGCTGCTGGCCGCCGCTGAATCCACCGAAACCAACTACCTGGATTTTATCGAAATCAACAACGCCATCGACGAATTGGGCGGCGACGCCCTCCCCGAGCGGGATTTTACCGGCGACCCATATTATGAATCACTGAAGAGAGTGAGAGGATAAGCAAATGATCACACTAAAGCAGGTACAGAGCGACCCAGAGGTGGCGGCCCTGATTGAGGCGGGCAACGCCCATCTGGCCGCCAAGGGTTACACCGACCATGGGCCCCGGCACGTAAGTTATGTGAGCCGCACGGCGGCCAAGGTGCTGCGTGCGTTGGGGTTTTCCTCCCGGCTGATTGAGCTGGCGGCCATTGCGGGCTGGCTGCATGATGTGGGCAATTGTGTAAACCGGCACAATCACGGGGCCACCGGCGCGGTGCTGCTGCTGCCCGTTTTGCGCCGTTTGGACGTGCCCATCGCCGATGCGCTGCTGGTGGTGACCGCCGTGGGCAATCACGAAGAAGAGACCGGCACCGTAACCAACGACGTATCGGCGGCCCTGATACTGGCCGACAAAACCGACGCCCACCGCACCCGCGTCGCCCATGGCCAGCCCGATCCAGACGACATACACGACCGGGTCAACTTCGCCATCTGCTCCAGCAGGGTAGAGGTGGATGCCGAGCACAGGGCTGTGCGCCATCGGCTGGTGATGGACGATTCCTCGTCGATACTGGAGTACCTGCAGATTTATCTGCCCCGCATCGTGATGTGCGAGACCGCAGCCAAGTATCTGGGTTGTTCGTTTGAATTGGTGATCAATGGGCATACGGTGAACAATAAACCGGGGATACTTGAGAGTGGAGAATTGAAAGCAGAGAATTGAAAGTGGAGAGTTGAGAATTGGGGAACGGCAACGCATGAGCAAGGGAAGAGCGCGCAACGGGCGCAGGGCAGGCAATAACACCGGCGGCAACCAGCAGCGTGTCCATGCAACGCGCAAGCGTTCGGCGCGGCATGCCCAAAAAGCGAAAGAAATCAAATCAGAAATCAAATCCGAGATCAAACAAAAACGCCTCCCTGTGCCGGGGGACGGTATTTCCTGCACCGCCAAGCAGGATGTGGATGATATTCTGGCATTCTTTTCGCTGCGGCAGGCGTTCGACGCCCAGACCGAGGGGGAGGCCGGGCTTGTTGCCGGCTGGGACATAGAAGCCGAGGTTGGGGAGCGGGACGACCTGCGTGGGTTGCTTGCTGTGACCATCGATGGGGCCGACGCCAGGGATTTTGACGATGCCGTGTCCATCGAACCATTGGAAGACGGCGGCATGCGCCTGGGCGTGCACATCGCCGACGTAAGCTGGTATGTGCGGCCCGGCACCCTGCTGGACGCCCAAGCCCAGGCGCGGGGCACATCGGCGTATCTGCCGGACCGTGTGCTGCCCATGCTGCCCGAGGCTCTGTCCAACGGCTGCTGTTCGTTGCTTCCAGGCCAGGATCGCCTCACAGTATCGGCGCTGATCGACTGCGATAAAAAGGGCCAGATAAAAACCTATCGACTCGCCCGTTCGGTGATCCGCTCCCGTGAGCGATTGATTTACGCCGATGTGAACCGCTTGCTGGAGGGCGATCCTGCGCAAACAGAACGGTATGCCGATTTGTTGCCTAGCTTGCGGCGCATGGCAAAGCTGGCCGCCAAGCTGCGCGATCAACGGCTGGCCGGGGGCTCACTGGATTTGGACGTGAGCGAGGCTCACATATCCGTGAATGAGTTGGGGGAACCCGTTGAAATAACGCTCCGCGATAGGGGCACGGCGGAGCGTATGATAGAAGACTTTATGCTGCTGGCCAACCGGGTGGTGGCCGCACATGCCAAGGGCCGGGCGCTCCCTTGCCTGTACCGGGTGCACGAGCCTATGGACCCCGACAAAGCCGCCGCCTTTGCCGCCTTTGTGCGGGGGCTGGGCCTGCACCTGCGGGACGCCACCCCCCAAGGGTTGCAGCGGCTTTTGTTGGAAGCCCAGGCCCGGCCAGAGTACCCGGTGATCACCCAGCTGTTGCTTCGCGCGCTGCAAAAAGCCCGCTACGATGCCCAACCCTTGGGTCACTTTGGGCTTGCTACGTCTGATTATTGCCACTTCACCGCGCCCATCCGCCGGTATCCCGATCTGTTTGTGCACCGTGCATTATGTGCCGGGATGAGCGGCGAGTTGCGTTTTGTGGAGCGGGCCATGGAGGCCACCGCACCGGGGCTTTCCACCCATTGCTCCGAGCGGGAGCGCAACACCATGGAGGCCGAGCGCACGGTAGAACGACTGATGATGGCCCGCTACATGGCCGGGCGCATCGGCCAGGTGTACGAAGGTTTGGTGGTGAGCGTGGTGGAATGGGGCTTTTATGTGGCCCTGCCCAACACCGTGGAGGGCCTGGTGCATGTGCGTACCTTGCCCGGCTACTGGACGCTTAATCGTGAGTTGCACTGCCTGGCAGGGGGAATTGAAACGCCTGCCTCGCCGATAACGGTGTATCGGCTGGGGCAGGCGGTGCGGGTGCGGGTAGAGGCGGTGGACGTGGCTGCGCGGCAGATTGATTTTGTGATGGCGGAGGCTGCAGAAAGGAGAACAAGCGATGGCAAAAATACATAAAATGAGATGCGTTTTCCTGCTCCCTTCAATTTTGCTCCTTTTCAGTTGTTTGGAAGTTGCTACCCAGACACCTTTGAATGAACCAACCGTTCGTTTGGTGGAGTCCGAGAGTGCGCTCAGGGGCTTTGAGGTGATTGACCAAAAAGTTCATGTTATGTGCACTATTACGCTGGAAAGCACTTTTGATGAGGACAAAACCGTGGAGCTGGCCGCGCTGATGCCAATGGAAGTTGAGCTTGGCCTGCTTCAAGCCCCCAAACTGTATGCGGTTCAGTTCAGGCGTATCAGGACTGCAAATGGATATATAAGGGATGTTGAAGGGAGCAAACTTGTTGTTCCCGCAGAATCACAGATGGATTTTAATGTGACCTTTATAGGAGATTTTGCGGGAACGGTAAAGAAACAAGATAGATTTTTGCCGGAAATCGAAATCACCATTTTGTCCGACTAATTCTCTGCTTGCACAAGCCTTGCTTTTACAAAGGCGGCATAGATGGCGGGTATCAAAACCAATTGGATAGCGATGCCCGGCAGCGCCGTAACAAAAGCCGAGGTCACCCAGATATGCATCGAATAATTCCCCGCTTGAAAGATCAGCGCGTTAAGAACGCCGAATACAAGCCGCCCGGCCAGCATGGCTCCGATCAGCGAAATGGTGATTTTTGCATACACGTTTTTCATGCGGATATAACGCATAAGCAGGCTCGAAACCGCTCCGTATACCGCCAGCTCACATACCATGGCAGGCAAAATGGCCGCGGGCGGCATGCCCGTTGCCAGGCTGGAAAGCAATGGGGTTAAAATACCACAGGCTAGGCCATAGGGGAATCCGCACAGAATGCCGCATAAAAGTACCGGGATGTGCATGGGAAGCAATACCATACCGGCGTTTGGTATCCCATGGAGCGCCATAGGCAGCACTACGCCCAGGGCGATAAGCAGGGCCGTAAAAACCATTTTTTTGATGTTGGACATGAAAAAACCTCCTCCATAAAAATAAGCCAGAAGGCCGTCCGCTTGTGCGAACCAAAGCCTTCGTGGCTTCATTTTTGTTTTGGTTGAGGTTACCGCGTCCGCCTTCATGGCAAACATTCAAACGTAGTATATGCCAGCTTTGTTAGCCTGTCAACCAAAGATCGACAAAATGTGCTTCACCGTGGCCTCGATCAGCTCTGGAATGGGCAAATCCCGTGCGCCCACAACGGTGTTGTTGCAGCGGTTGATGGGCAGCAGTATTTTATGGGCGCGGCTTTGCCCCACCGCCACCGCCATGGCGGGCGTAATTTCGCCGTGCAGGGAGTCCGACACCACGATGCCAATGGGCCCAACGATGATATCGGCATCCCGGCAATGGACGATCACGGGGTTTTCGCCTGTTGCGCCAAAATCCGCCCCGGCTTTGATCATGGAGGAGGTGGCGATGCTGTTGGTTCCCACAGCGCCTATTTCGGCCCCGTTTGTTTCAGCTTTGAGCCGGGCTACCAGCAACGAACCGATTCTGCCGCCCTGCCCGTCGATCACCACGATTTTTTGGGTTTTAGACATGTTTTTGCCTTTCTATGATAGCCCTCGCTTCAATTCCCAGCACGCGGGTTGCCACCCGCTGCACAAAGTACCGGTCGTGGGATACAAACAGGATCGTGCCGCCAAAGTCCAGCAGCGCCTCCTCCAGCATCTCCCTGGTTTCGATGTCGATGTGGTTGGTGGGTTCGTCCAGCAGCAAAAAGTTGATCTCTTGCCGTACCAAAATGGCCAGCTTGAGCAATACTTTCTCCCCGCCGGACAGGGCGGATACGCGCTTAAACACATCGTCGGCATAAAATGAATACTTGGCTAGGATGCTCCGGGCGATGTGCTCCGGGCAGGGGCAGGCTTGCCGGAATACATCCAGGATGGAGGCCTGCCCGTCGTCAAACCGGGTCTCCTGGGGGATGTAACCCACCTTGGCGCTGGGGGCAAAACGTACTGCTCCTTCTGGCAATGGCAGCTCGCCCAGCAGCGCACGGAACAGGGTGGTTTTGCCGGTGCCGTTGTCGCCGGTAAGGCAGGCCTTTTCTTGATAAAATAACGTGAGGGAAACACTGTCCAGCAGGCGTAGATCACCAATGGAAAGCGACAAATCCTTGAGCTTAAGGGCTTCCCGCCCGGTGCGCTCACCTTTAAACGCAATCGGGATTTTGGGCTTCTCTAACTGGGGTTTGTCGATCAGCTCCATCTTTTCCAGCCGCTTTTCCAGCTCTTTTGCCTTGCGGTGGAACTTGGGGTTGTCGGCCTGCACGCCCCAATCATGGAAACGTTTGATGGCCGCCCGCATGGCCTCTACTTTTTTCTGTTGATTCTTGTATTGCTCAAACTCCAGCAATAGCAGGCGCTCCTGCTCCCGCTGGCTAAAGGTGTAGTTGCCGTGGAACAGTTGGCACACGCCCGCGTCCAGTATGATCGTTTTTTGCGCCACCTTGTCTAAAAAGTACCGGTCGTGGGATACGATGAGCACCGTGCCTTTGTACTTGGCCAGGTAGGTTTCGAACCATTCCAGGGTGCGCACGTCCAGGTGGTTGGTGGGTTCGTCGAGCAGCAGGATATCCGGCTTGCGCAGGATGGTGCAGGCCAATTTTACCACGGTTTTTTGCCCGCCGCTCAGCACGTTAAACGGGCGGTCCAGCAGTTCCGTTAGGCCAAACCCCGTGGCGATCCGCGCCAGGTTTTCTTCGATGGCATATCCGTCCATGGATACAAACAGATTTTGTTGATGGGCGTACCGGCGCATCAGCTCTTCTAGCGTATCGGGATCGGCTTGGGTTGCCATCTCCTGCTCCAGCGCCCGCAGCTTGCGCTCAATCGAAAACAGTTGGTCAAAGGGCTCCATCAAAACCTCGCGGGCCGTAACGCCCTGGGCCGACAATTCGGGTATCTGCTCCAGATATCCTACCGTGACCCCTTTGCGGATGGTTACGATGCCCTGGCCGGGCGCCTCTTGCCCGGCCACGATTTTGAGGATGGTGGATTTTCCGGCCCCGTTGCGGCCTACGATGGCCACCCGGTCGCCGGTCATGATCTCTAGGTTTACGCCGTTGAGTACGTTTTTGAACCCATAGTTTTTGATAACACCGTTCATTCCTATTTCTAGCATCTCACTGCGCTCCTTGTTTGCAATAATGATGCATTAGGAAAAGGCGATGATGGTTTACTCCGCACGATGGGAGATGAATCTCCCGCATCGCCTTAGCCTATTGCACAACAGACTTCGTACGGAGCACAGTGGACCAGGTTCTAAAGCCATAAGCGCTTAGAAGCAACACAACCACCCCCTTGCGTTGGGATAGGGACAGTATAGCATAGATAGCACATCGCGCAAAGCGGACAAAAAGCATTTGAATATCTTTTTCCATTCGATGTTGTTCTGATATCGCCGCTATTGAATCCCCCCGCCACTGCGGTGGCCCTCCTTTGGCAAGGGGGGGTAGGGGATTTTAGCGAGGTTTTCGTTTCCTACCCCAACCTCCCTTGTCAAAGGGAGGGGGACCGCCGCAGCGGTGGAGGGATTCTTACGGGCGGTTGGTGCAACAGTAGGTTTATTTGTATAAGTTCAATTGCATATGCTGCTACCTTGGGCGCAAAGGAGTTTGCGCCCGCGATGTAGAATCCTGCACACAAAGAGAGCACAAGGAGAGCACAAAGGGGGGTATTTCTATGAACGTATTGACCGCCATCAAAGAAAGAACCAGCTATCGCGGGCCTTATCAGCCCACCAAAGTGCCCAGGGAAGACCTGATCCAGATCATGGAGGCGGGACTGGCTGCGCCATCGGGCTGCAACAAACAAACCACCAGCCTGATTGCCGTAGATGACCCGGATGTGCTGCGCAAGCTAAACGGGGTGATTGGTATGCCCACAGTCGAAACCGCACCGGCCATGATCTGCGTGCTCGCCCAACAAATCATTGCGTATCGGGGCAGAACGTTTTACATTCAGGATTACTCGGCGGCCATCCAAAACATGCTGTTGGCCACGGTGGGGCTGGGGTATCAAACCTGCTGGTACGAGGGGCAGATTACGGATACCGACGCCATCGGGCGCAAAATGGCGGATATCTTGGGTGTTCCCGCCGATTATGAGATGGTATGCTTTTTGCCCATTGGGGTGGCGGCGCAACCCGTAAACTTTGTACAAAAAAAGCCCTTTGGGGAAAGGGCCTGGTTTAACGGGTTTAAAGTTTAGGAGGGTGTAAGTATGGCACAGAAACTGCTCAAAACCCCGCTGCCCGATGGTGGGCTGGGATGGAGCGTGATCGACCACAAGGAAATCGACGCCGTAACAAGTGTGCTAAAGCAACCCCAGCATCTTTTTCGGTATCCCTTGCCCGGCTACGAAAGCAACTGCCAGGGTTTTGAAAGGGAACTGCGCGAAAACCTGGGCGTTAAGGGCGCGCTGATGGTGGCCTCTGGCACCAGCGCCTTAACCCTATGCCTTTCGGCCTACGGCATTGGGCCGGGGGACGAGGTGATCATACCCGGCTACACCTATATCTCTACCGCATCGGCAGTAACGAATGCCGGGGCGGTGCCCGTGGTTGCCGATATAGACGAATCCTTGGGCCTTGACCCTGCCGATGTGGAGCGCAGGATTACCCCCAGCACAAAAGCCGTGATCCTGGTGCACATGCAGGGGGTTCCGGGCCGCGTGCGGGCTGTGCGGGAAGTGTGCAAAAAGCACAATCTAAAATTAATCGAGGATGCTTGCCAGGCCGTGGGCGCCACCTATTTTGGCAAACATGTTGGCATGGAGTCCGACGCCTTTGCCTGGAGCCTAAACTACTACAAAATCCTTACCTGCGGCGAAGGCGGCGTTTTCTTTTCTAACGATCAAGATGCCTTTTTGCGGGGCATTTACGCCCACGACCCCGGGTCCCCCATGTGGAAAACCGGCCTTGCCCGGGGGGCAAAACTTTCGCCCTACACCCAGTTGGGCATCCGCGGCAACGAAGTATGCGCCGCCATCGCACGGGTGCAGCTTGCCAAATTAGATACGATTTTGGGCAAAACCCGTGCCCTCAAAAAGCGCTTGCTGGCCTGCCTGGATCAACCCGTAAATTATCGGCTCCAGCATGTGGACGACCCGGAAGGGGATTGCGGGATATCGATTTGTTTGATTGCCGCAGACAAAGAGCGGGCCGCGGTCATGAGCAACCTGATGGACGAGCAGGGCCTCGAAATCGGCTCAGCCTTTAACGAAGGTTTCCCCGACAGGCACATTTACTCGTATTGGGACGCCATTCTGAATAAAGAATCGGCCACCCCGGCCGGTTATCCCTGGAAGGACGCCAACTACAAGGGCAATGTGCAATACGCAAAGGACATGTGCCCCAAAACCCTGGACATCCTGTCCCGTTCGTTGCGCTTTAGTATGAACGTGAACATGACCGAGCAGAACATGGAAGAGGTTGCCTCGGTGATCAATTACGCGGATAAGAGCGTATAATCAAGCAATATCTTCAACCCAATCAATATTAACACAATACCACCCGCAAGCTCCGCCTTGGATTGGAACCTTGCGCCAAAGGCACGGCCAATGTACACACCGGCCATGGAGATCACAAAAGTCGTAACCCCAATCAGCAAAACGGCCTCAACGATGGAAACCCCAAGAAAAGCAAACGACACGCCCGTAGCCAGGGCATCAATGCTGGTACCCACGGCTAGGGGCAGCAGGTAAACGGGGTTAAAACGAATTTGTTTTTCGCATTTTTGCTGCAAAGATCCAATGATCATTTTGCCGCCCAAAAAACAGAGCACCGCAAACGCGATCCAATGGCCATACGCCATGATGCTATCGGCAAATTGTGTCGCCGCAACGTATCCGATGATTGGCATGAGCGCTTGAAACACGCCAAAATGCAGGGCCACGATCAGCGCTTTTTTTGCAACGGCTTTTTGAGCGGCGAGCCCGGCGCAAATGGAGATGGCAAAAGCATCCATCGAAAGGGCTACGGCCAGAAAAAAGAGTTCTGCAAAACTCATGCTGCTCTCCTTTTGTATGCTTTGATCAGCTCGGACACCGGCAGAATGGAGAGCGCCAGCCCCAGGGCGATCATAAATTCTTTAAAGTCGATCACCGTAAGCCCAAATAAGTTTCGGAAAGTCGGGATAAAAAACACGCCGCAGGTAAGCACAAATGTCCACACAAAAGCGCCCCACAACCACCAGTTGACAGACTTCATGGCAAAGATGGACCCGTGCAGGGAGCGGGCGCTTAGGGCCCGAAACATCTCCACAAAGTTGGTGGTAAGGAAGGCCATGGTCATGCCGTCAGCGCTTTGTTGAAAGCTGACCGAGCCGTGCTCTATATACTCCCCGGCAAAGTAAGAGAAAAGGATCAGCAAACCCATCAAAGCACCCTCCAGCACCATGATGGAGCCTGCGCCGCCGGAGAACAGCCCTTCGCTGGGGGGGCGGGGCTTGCGCCGCATCAGGTCGCCCTCGGCTTTTTCCATGCCCAAGGCCAGGCCGGGCGTGGAGTCCGTCACCAGGTTGATCCACAGCAGATGGGCGGCGCTTAGCAGCCTAAAGCCCAGCAGGGAAGCCAGGAATACGGCCACGATCTCCGCCAGGTTGCTGGTTAATTGATATTGGATCACCTTGCGGATGTTGTCGTATATCTTTCGCCCTTCTTCCACGGCGTTTACGATGGTGGCAAAGTTGTCGTCGGCCAGCACCATGTCGCACACGCCCTTGGTGACGGCGGTGCCGGTGATGCCCATGCCAATGCCGATGTCCGCCGCTTTGATGGAGGGTGCGTCGTTTACGCCGTCGCCGGTCATAGCGGTCACCAACCCATTTGCTTTCCACGCCTGTACAATACGGGTTTTGTGCTCGGGCTGTACCCGGGCGTACACGCTGTATTTGTGTACCGACGCCATCAGCTCTTCATCGGAAAGGGCTTCCAGCTCATACCCTTCGATGGCTTGGGAAGCATCGGTGATGATTTGCAGATCCTTGGCGATGGCCACGGCGGTGTGCCGGTGGTCGCCGGTGATCATCACGGGGCGGATGCCGGCCTCGCGGCACTGGCGGATGGCCTCGTAGGCCTCGGGCCTGCAGGGGTCAATCATGCCCACAAAGCCGATAAATACCAGCTCTTGCTCCAAGAAATCCGGCTCGTGGCTGTCCGGTTCCCCCTCATGTACCCGCATGGCCGCCCCTAGCACCCGCAGGGCCCGGCCTGCAAATTCCTCGGTGCGCTGTGCGATGGAGTTGCGATACGCCTGGGTCATGGACTCCACCTTGCCGTTTTGTAAGTAGCCGGTGCAGCGGCCCAGCACGATTTCACAGGCGCCCTTGGTGTACTGCACCACCCGCTCGTCTTCTCTGTGGAGGGTGCTCATCATCTTGCGGCTGGAATCAAAAGGTGCTTCTCCTACGCGGGGGAATTGCTGATCCAGCTCGTCTTTATATAACTCCAAGCCGTGGGCATAATTCACCAATGCGCACTCGGTGGGTTCGCCCTCCGCTTCGGCCATGTCCTTTTTGCGTTTGGCATCGCTGCACAGGGCCATGGCTTTGGCCAGCAGTAGGGCGTCGCCGGTAAAGGCATCCACCACGGTCATACGGTTCTGGGTAAGGGTACCGGTTTTGTCGGAGCAGATCACCTGGGTACAGCCCAGGGTTTCCACGGCGGTGAGCCTGCGGATCAAAGCGTTGCGTTTGGACATGGCCGTGACGCCCAGGGATAAAACGATGGTGGATACGGCGGGCAGGCCCTCGGGGATGGCGGCCACCGCCAGCGCTACCGCGATGATAAAGGTGTCCAGCGCCACATTGAGCATGGGTGCACCGGCCGGGCCAAACAGAAGATTTCGCCCCACGCCAAACAAAAATACAAAGGCACAAACCCCAAGCACCACCTTGGTTAAGGTGATGGAGAGGGCGCTCAGTTTTTTTTGCAGGGGGGTTGCTTCATCCCTAGCCTCCGAAAGGGCGGCGGCGATTTTGCCGATTTCGGTGTCCATGCCGGTGGCGGTGACCACGGCCCGTCCCCGGCCATACACCACCACGCTGCCCGAGTACACCATGTTCACCCGGTCTCCCAGGGGGATGTCTTTTGAACCTTCCCGCAGCATCAGCAAGCCGATCAGTTTGTTTACCGGCACGCTTTCGCCGGTGAGGGCGGCTTCTTCTACCTTCATGGCGTGGCTTTCCAGGATGCGGCAGTCCGCAGGGATTGCGTCGCCGGCCTCCAGCAGGATCACATCGCCCACAACCAGCTCTTCGCTTTTGACGGTAAGGGCCTCCCCGCCCCGCAGCACCCGGCTGGTGGCGGCGGTCATGTCCATCAGGGCGTCAATGGCCTTTTCGGCCTTGGATTCCTGCACGATGCTGAGCACCGTGTTGAGAACCACCACAAACAAGATGATAAACAGTTCGGAAAAACTCTCGGAGTCCCCCGGTGTGGTTAGGTTGTGGTACACGGTGGTTATGGTAGAGACAGCCGCGGCGCCCAACAGCAAAAAGATCATGGGATCGGCTAGGGCACGTAAAAATTTCTTCAAAAGCCCGTCTTTTGGCGGTTCGGCCAGCTTGTTTTTTCCGTGTTGTTGCAGCCGCTCTTGCGCGCTTTGTTCGGACAATCCGTTTGGGGAGCTGTCCACTTTCGCTAGAACATCGGCCTTGTCCATGCAGTAGAATTTCACAAAGACCCTCCAATTACGAATGTCATTTGCGTTCGATCACACTAGGTTTCCCCTGCTTTGCGCGGACAAACCGGGCCTGCAGCTCCGGGGGCAATTGTTCATAGAGTTCGTCCACAAAACCCTGGGTCCAAAAAGCATTTTCGTCTGTAACGGTATAGGAATCATAGTGTTGCGGCACGATGTGGCGTGGGGCCAGTGCCGACAGGAAACGTGCCGCGCCTTCAATATGCATGTTGTGTTCCGTGGGCGACACAAAGGCCAGGTCAATGCCGCGCAAATCAAGATGTTCTTCCAGCAGCAGGGTATCCCCGGGCTGATACACTCGGAATCCCTGCCGCTCAAAGATATAACCGCAATCCAAAGGATTTGCGCCGCCGTATACGCTGCCCCCCATGTGGCCGTGCATCGCCCGCACCGCCCGTACGTTTAGGCCCGGCAGCCCGTAGTCCATGCCCGGCGTTGCCACCGCCACCCGATGCTCCGGCAGCCCGATGTCCGCCGCCTGCTGGGCGCAGTTTTTGGGGATCACAAACCGGCACTCGGAGTGTTCCGCCAGCAAACGGCAAGTGTCCCGGTTAAAGTGATCGCCATGCTCGTGGGTGATAAACGCAAACTGGATGTGGCGCGCCATCTCCACAATATCCACGTTTTTGGGGAGGGGCACACGCTCCGGTGAATGCAGATCCAAATCAGTACAAAAAATCAGGCCATACAGATTGATCACCCACCCGGCATTGCCCATCCACATAAGGCAAACTCCGCTATGCTGTTGATAAAAACGTTCTGGTGTCATACAGATTCCCCTTTCATCGCAAAATTATATAGGATCATGCGGTGGTTTGCAAGGCGGATGTGGCGCCCTGAAAGATTTCACCCAAAAGATTTCTATAAAAATTATGCTTTACACTGTATTCCCAATGTGCTATATTTTGTTCGCCTGGAATATTTTATCGCTTTATGTAACAAAAGGAGGGGTACTATGCATAAGAGATGGATCGCTGTTGTACTGGCGGCACTGATGCTGATGCTGGCGGCGCTTTCGGCAGCCGCTACGGACGCCTACGGGGTCGCCTTTGTGTACACCAGCAATGGGGGCAACCTGAATCTGCGCGACGGCCCTGGCACAGATTATCAAGTCATCACCAGCATCCCCTATGGGGAAGCTGTGCGCGTCAACAGTTACATTGGAAATAGCTGGGTGGAAGTCACATATGGAAATCACAGCGGCTATGTGATGGGGCGCTACCTCACGTTCGTGGCTCCCCCAGACAAGCCCAAGCCCAATCCTCCCCCCGCCCCTCCGACGGATTCCTTGACTTCTTTAAAAGAGATGTTTAAAGGATTTTCGTTTATTAACTATACAGTGCAAGTGCGCCCCAGTACGCCGGGGGGCTTTGTGCATATGCGCTGGGCGCCCACCAAGGCATCCGATCCCATCCGCGATTACCATCAACACGATGTCCTGATGGTCATCGCGCAAAACAATACCTGGGCCCAAGTGGTGGATCCCGATACAGGCGTCACTGGCTTTATGATGCGCGCCTTCCTTACCGATTTTGGGGTGCAATGATTTTGGGATGCAGTAATAAATGAAAGGGAGTAACACAATGTTAAAAAGAGTGTTTTCGCTTTTTGCCGCGCTTTTGCTGTTGTGCAGCGCCGTTGCCTTCGCCGCTCCGGAGAAGTATCGAATGATCGAAGGCTTTGAAGCCTTTGACTTGGAGGTGGAAATTCCCGAAGGGGCCCTGTACAGGCAAAACCTCAAGGATGATGACTGGCTTAGCATGGAGATTTGGTTCGAGGATCCTTCGAAACCCCTGTTTACTATCCATGTTGCCTACTCCGATATAGTCGGCAACAAGTTCTTAGCGGATTTTGATCAAGAAGAGATCGATCACCTGCTGGATCTGGTCGGCGCAGATTTTTCGATACCTGCCCACGAGTTCTTCATTACCCCCGCGGGCAACACCATCCTTTTTACCCACGAAACCGATCCGCAAACCGGCGGCTACGCTACCATGGTGACTGTGTACAAGGGTTTCGTATTCTCCCTCTACGGCCGCCACAAGGACTATGCTCCCCTTGCGGAGGAGGATATCCGGCTCATGCATCAGATCGTAGAGGGCACCTGGATCATTGATGCGGGAGAATAGATGCTTTTTTTAGACGCATTGCCACGGCCATATTGGCCACAGACAGCAGGGCGGCCAGCACAAATACGTATTGCGGCCCCCACTCTTTCCAAAGAAAACCGCATAAAAACGCGCCCAATATGCTCAGCAC
>WQXF01000008.1 GCA_009784985.1 Clostridia bacterium
ACACCGTGCCGCGATTTTTGACGCACTCCACTCCGCTTCGCTCCGTTCCATGCATCAAAAATCGCAATCTATCAACCAACAGGGCACAGCCTCACAGGGGGGCAGTTGAATTTTCAATCGGGGAGAACTTTCTTTGTCAATCAAAGCAGAGAACATCAAAACGGAGGATTCTGAATGAACACAACGGTATTTGGCAACACCGGGCTACGCGTATCCCGCAGCGCTTTTGGCGCGCTGCCCATTCAGCGCCTTTCCAACCAGGACGCGGCGGCCCTGCTCCGGCGCGCATACGAGGCCGGTATCAACTTTTTTGACACCGCCCGCGCCTACACGGACAGCGAAGCAAAGATGGCCTTGGGCCTGGGCGATGTGCGGGAAAAAATCATCATCGCCAGCAAAACCATGTCCAGTACCCCGGAGGCGTTTTGGGCGCAATTAAACGAGAGCTTAGCCGCGCTAAACACCCCCTACATCGACATCTATCAATTGCACAACCCCGCAGTTATTCCCCTAGCGGATTCGCCCATGTACCAATGTATGCTGGAGGCCCGGGCCCAGGGCAAGATCCGCCATATCGGCATCTCCTGCCATTTGCTGGCCAACGCCCGGATCGCCATGGAAAGCGGCTTGTACGCCACCATCCAGTATCCGCTGAGCGCCCTGTCCGACCCCGCCGAGATAGATTTTGCCCGTGAGTGCGGTGAGCGGGGCATCGGCGTGATCGCCATGAAAGCCCTGTGCGGCGGGCTGCTCACCAGCGCCGCGCCCTCCATGGCTTTTTTGCGCGATCTGCCCCATGTGGTGCCGATTTGGGGCTTCCAGCGGGACAGTGAGCTGGACGAGGTGCTGGCATTGGAGCAAAATCCCCCTGCCTTGGACGAAGCAATGCTTGCCCGCATCGAAAAAGACCGGGCCGAACTGGCGGGAGATTTTTGCAGGGGCTGCGGCTATTGCCTGCCCTGCCCGGCACAAATTCAGATTGCCATGTGTGCGCGGATGCCCTTGCTATTGCGGCGGGCGGTACCCGAAAGTTTTTTGACGTCCCATTGGCAGCAGGAGATGGCGCGCATAGAGGCTTGTACGGGTTGCGGCCTGTGTACCTCCCGCTGCCCCTACGGGCTGGATGCGCCCCGGCTTTTGCGGGCAGCGTGGGCGGATTATCAGGGGTTTTTGCCGGGGCAGGGCTAGTTTTGCTGCGCCTCCCATTCAGCCCGGTATGTATTCAAAATATCATCAGCCCAAATATGCGCCTCCACAAATTTAAGATGATGGTTGATGTGCTTGTCGGCAGGATAAATTCCGCGCTTAAAATCATAGTCCACATGGGGCGGGAAGCCAATCCGCTCTATTAGTTCCAGCATTTCATTCACAAAATACACACGGTTCCAATACTCTTCCTGCCCAAACAACGCCGGATGAAAGATTGCAAACGAATCGCCATACGTAAATGAAACGGTGAGCCGGTCAATTTCCTGAAGGGGAATCTTGATAACCGCCGGATGATCATAAGCGGATTCCCATTGATCATGGGGGCCAAGCATCGCATAGATAGGCGCGGTTCTTTGCGGACGCCCGCCATGTGCAATAAAAGCGTCCCGCAGTTGCCGATCCCGATGATAACGATTTTGCAAAAACCCTTCGATGTCGGGATTCCCGGCTTTGCCGGCATCCTTTTGTGTTATCAAGATTTGCCTAGCTTCCTCCATTGGAAGGGCCGTAAGGGGCCTAAAGGGGCCAAAATCCCGCTCAAAATAATGAAATAAAAACACCTTGCTCACAACCACTCAGATCAATAATCCACCTTACACTCCGGCAACGCCTGTTGCAACGATTCGATCTGTTCGATAGAAAGGTCGTCGTTTTCGTATATCGCCAGCGTATATAACGCCTTGAGCTTAGCCAACGGTGTTATATCGGTAAGTTGATTGCCGGAAAGGTGCAGCAAGTTCAACGTGGTGAGCCTGCTCAGCGGGGATACGTCGGTGATTTCGTTGCCGGAAAGGAATAGGGTGTCCAACGTGGGCAACTCAGACAGGGGGGCCAAGTCGGCAATCCGGTTGTTTTCCAAACCCAGCGTCCACAAGTTCTCCATGCGGCTTAACGCCGAAAGGTTGGTGAGCCGGTTGCCGTCGGCGGTAAGGCTCACCAACAGTTCCATGCCCACCAAGGGCCAAATGTCCTCGATTTGATTCTCGCCCAAATCCAGCGCAAACAGCCCGGTGAGCCCGGTCAGCGGGGCAATATCCTCGATCCGGTTGCCGCGCAGGTACAGCAATTGCAGGTTGGTAAGCCCGGCCAAGGGCGATAGGTCGGTGATCTGGTTGGTGTTTAGGTACAGCACCTTCAGTTCGGTGAGCCCGGCCAGGGGCGACAGATCGGTGATGGCATTTTCATTGAGGACTAACTCCTCCAGCAAAACAAGCTTTGCCAGCGGTGCGATGTCGGTAAGCCCCCGGCTGCTCAGCTCCAGCTCCATGGCATCCACGGGGATATCCCGCCCGGCGATGTGTATGGTTTCGGTTGGCTCCGTGGCAATAGCCGGCACACAGAGCAGCAGGCAGAAGGCCAGCAGCGGGCAGAGGGCGCGGCGAAAAATGGCTTGGTTGAACATGGCGGAACACTCCTTATTTATGACATGATTCTTCTTTTTGCTTGCAAACGAAGTATAGCATATTTGAGGCATAACGACAATGGAGGTCGTTTTTGTGTTTGCGAACAAAAAGTAATGACAATTTGATTGTAATTCTTCACCGCCCGCGCTATACTAGGTTCGTATGGGAGGTGTAAAAAGTGACCATGAGCGCAGACGCTTTGAAGCGGTTGGTGCCCATCTCGCAATTTAATCGCGGCCAAGCGGCCAAATTGTTCGCCCGGGCACGAAGCGAGGGGCAAATTGTGGTACTCAAAAACAACGCGCCGGAAGCGATTATCCTTAGCCCGGAGGAATATGCGCGGATGTGCGAAATCATTGAGGATCATGAGTTGCTAATGCTGGCGGAAGAGAGGTTGGCAAACGGAAACGAAGTAAATGCAATTCCCCTTGAAACCGTGATGGCAAACCTACAAATTACCCAGGCAGACCTCGATGCCGCCGAGGAGCTGGAGATCGAATGAGTTGGAAAGTCGTTTTTCTCCCGGAAGCGGAAGTAGATTTAAAAGTTTTGGACGGCGCTGTGCGCCCCCAGATCATTCGAGGCATCCTAAAGGTTTGTGAAAATCCGGGAGCTCCCTTGCAGGGCTCTACAAAATCAAGTTCGGCAAAGTGGGCATCCGTGTGGTATATGCGTTAAAACGTGAGGGGAAACAGATGATGATCCTCATCATTTCCATGCGGGCAGATGGGTTTGTGTATGCAGAAGCGGAAAAACGAAGAAAGAAGCACGGCCTATAATTTTATTTTATGGTATAATACCCAATAGGATCAACACAAAAAGGGGTGTATGCCCATGAAAACCCGCGTTTGGGCGGCGCTTTTATGTGTCGCGCTGTGTGTGCCGCTGGTAACACAGGCAACAGAGACAATAACAGTACCCATGACCATGATGGGATACGATGCCTTCTCTTCCCGAAGCTGGGCCCATAGCCAGTTTTTTGTGCGCATGGAGGAGCTTACCGGCGTCGCCTTTACCTTTCAGCAGTATGCCGACGCGGACACCTACGATAGAGCCAAGATCAACGCATTGGAAGGCCTTTCCCCCCTCCCTGATGTGTTTTTTAAAGCTGGCCTCACGTCCCAGGAAGAGCAACGTTATGCAGAAATCGGCGCGCTGATCGATCTGGCCCCCTTGCTGGAGGATCACGCGCCCAACCTGTGGGCCTTGCTGGAGGCAAATCCGCATTGGCGCGAGGCCATCACCTTACCAAACGGCAAAATCGTGGCACTTCCGGCCCTGGCCGATCCCGCCGATCAGGTGTGCCTGTGGATCAACAAAGCTTGGCTGGACGCGCTGAATTTAGAAATCCCCGATTCACCGGAGAGCCTGCGCGCCGTGCTTTTGGCCTTCCGGGATGATGACCCCAACCGCAACGGCAGAAAAGACGAGATTCCATTGTACCTGATCGGCCCCTGGGAGGCCCGCTGGCTGCTTCCCTTTTTTGGTTTGGCCCCTAACGATTATAATGTGTACGTGGATGAGGCGGGCATGGTGCAGTTTGCTCCTTTCCAGCCGGAATTTGCCGAGTTTTTAGCCTTTTTGCGTGATCTGTATCAGGAAGGCCTGCTGAGCCCGGATGCCTTTCGGGGCGCTCATGTCCTGCTGGAGCAAGATGCCCCCACATTGGAGGTGGGCGGTTTGATCTCCATGGTGCCCACCACCTTGCTCAGGCCCGAAGCTGTGCATCAGTTCGTTACCGTGCTCCCCTCCAACGGGCTGTGGCGCAACTTTCTGGGCCCGGTAACTCGCGGCACATTCGCCATCACCAGCGCCTGCCCGGATCCGGCCGCCGCCCTGGGTTGGGTGGATGCGCTGTATGACCAGCAGGGCGCAACGCTGGCCGCGGTGGGCAAAGAGGGGATTGATTACGAATTTACCGGCCAGGGCAAGTGGAGCCCCGTGATCCACGAGTTCCGAAGCGCGGATTCGGTGCGGGCCGACTCGCTGATGGATGCCGCAGGCGACCCCCTTCCCGGGCTTCGTCCGTGGGATTTTTTGATGGCCGTTGATTTCCCGCTGCAGCATCATATCTCCGAGCAAGTGCAAAAGATTGCCGGGGTAGCAAGGATGCCGATTCCGTTGCGTTACATCCCCCAGGAGGGACAGGCCGAGATTGACGCGTTGCAAGAGGTGTTGGGCGCGCTGGTAGATACGGGCATCGCTCGGTTTGTGATCGGCGAGGCGCCGCTAGACGCCGAACATCTGGCCGCCTTTGAGCAAGAGCTGCGCGACGCAGGGGCAGAGCGGCTGGTGGAATTATTTGGTGGTTTTCTATGATCGAAGTGTTTGCGGTGGATTCGCCCCAGGAGCGCAGCGGGTTGTGCGAGCGGGTGTTGCGCGCGTTGCCCGCTTGGTTTGGCATTGAGGAATCGTTAATGAACTACGTGGGCGATGTGGCCGGGTTGCCGTTTTTTGCCGCGCGGCTTGATGAACGGGAAGCCGGGTTTGTGGCCATTAAAGAACATACCCGGTGGGCAGCGGAGCTTTGTGTGATGGGGGTGTTGCCCTGGGCCCATCGAAAGGGCGTAGGCCGTGCGCTGGTGGAACGATGCGAGCAGGCCTGCTGTGAAATGGGCAAGGAATTCCTTACCGTAAAAACCTTAGCCGATACCCATCCGGACGAGGGATACGCGGGCACCCGGCGCTTTTACCTGGCCATGGGCTTCAGGCCCCTTGAGGTATTTCCCACGCTGTGGGATGAGGCCAATCCGTGTATGTTGATGGTAAAAATAATATGCTAGACATGCTCCAGGCCACCAAAGGCCGCATCCGTATGCACATGCCGGGCCACAAGGGGCGTTTGTCTTTTGACAGTTCCTGGGATATCACCGAATTGCCCAACACCGACGACCTGTTTGCCCCACAAGGCGGCATCGCCCAGGCCGAAGCATTGGCGGCACGCTCGGCTGGGGCGGCAAGTTCACTGCTTTTAACGGGCGGCGGAACCGCGGGCATCATGGCGATGCTGCTTAGTTTGGTACCCCCCGGCGGCAAGCTGATTGTGCCCAGGGATTGTCATTTTAGCGTGCTGTCGGCCTGCGTGTGGGGCGACATCCAGCCGGTGTTTGTGTGGCCGCGGGTTCATGGGGCCAGCGGGTTCTCATACATAGATGCCGGGGACGTAGAACAAACGATCCAGGCCCACCCGGATGCCCTCGCGGTGTTGGTAACCCGGCCCGACTACCGGGGCGTGTGTATGGACTTGGCGCGGGTGGCCGCCGCCGCAAAAGCCGCAGGCATGTGGTTGCTGGTAGACGAAGCCCACGGCGCGCATTTCAATTGGCCTGTGGATCATCAGCCCAAGGGCGCGGGCGCGCTGGGCGCTCACCTGTGGGTACAGAGCGCCCACAAGACCCTACCTGTGTTGACGGGCGGCGCGTGGCTGCACCTGTGTGATGATGTACACACGGCACGGGCCCGGTCGGTATTGCGGATGGTACACACCTCCAGCCCTTCCTTCCCCATACTGGTGTCGCTGGACGAGGCGCGGGCGTGGATGGATGCCCACGGGATCAGCGCCCTCGCCACCCTCCACGGGCGCATTCAAACATTCTGGCGTTTGCTGCAAGCGGGCGGATCGGCCCTCCGCAACGCCCACGAGTTGCTGGATCACATGGATGTAGACCCCACGCGGGTGGTCATCGACGTGTCGCAACAGGGCTACACCGGGCAAGAGGTGTATGATTGGCTAGGCGAACGCGGCATCGATGGAGAGATGGCCGATGGGAATCATGTGGTGTTGATTCCTTCGGTATGGGATCCAACCGATGCGCTGGAACAGGTGGGAAAGGCGTTGCTGGCTCTCCCAAAAAAGCCTCCTCTAAAGCCTCCCCTATTGATGGAAGGGCGCACTGCGCCCACTCCTCCGCAAATAGCGATGCGGTTGCGGGAGGCCGCGCTTTCGGTGTCTGCCAAGCCCCTGCCCCTCGCTATGGCAGAAGGGCAAGTGGCGGCTTGTTGTGCCGGTGTGTATCCCCCCGGTATTCCACTGATCGTGCCCGGTGAGCGGATCACGGCAGGGGCGGTGAAAGCGCTGGCCCGCGCGAGGCATTGTTTTGGCGTAGAAAACGGCGCGCTGCGGTGCGTGATCAACACATAAGGAGCGTTATTTTGCTGTACGATGTTGTTCTGTTTGACCTAGACGGTACCCTTACCGAATCCGCGCCCGGCATCATGGGGGCGGCAAAAACCGCCGTGGAGCAAATGGGGTACGCCGGCTTTGATCTCCGGGTGTTCGAAGGGTTTATCGGCCCGCCCCTCCACGGCTCTTTTCGTGCGCATTTTGGCATGAGCGACGCCCAGGCCGACGAAGCTGTCCGCCGCTACCGCGCCTATTACGCCGAGCGGGGGATGTTCGAAAACGCGGTGTATCAGGGCATCCCCAATCTATTGCGGCGGCTGCGCACAGGTGGGGCGCGCTTGTTTGTAGCCACCGCCAAGCCCCAATTGTTTACCGACCGCATCATGGAACGGTTTGGGCTGGCCCGCTTTTTTGATGGCGTGGTAGGCGCAACCATCGACGAGCGCACCGGCGACAAAGTGTCCATCATCCGGGAGGCGCTGCCGGCAGACGGGGGCCGCGCCGTGATGATCGGCGACCGGAAGTATGATATCCATGGAGGCCAGGCAAACGGCATCGATACCATAGGCGTGTGTTATGGTTACGGCTCCCGGGCGGAGCTGACCGAGGCCGGTGCCACTCATATCGTGGATACGGTAGCAGAATTGGGTGATCTTTTGGCCCCTGAGTATCAACCATCCCCCGGTTTTTTTGTTACTGTTGAAGGTTTGGACGGATCGGGCAAGACCACCCAAATCGACCGGCTGGCCGCGCACCTGGAGCAGCTCGGTTACCATACGCTGCGCACCCGTGAGCCGGGCGGAAGCCCCATTGCCGAAAAGATACGTCAGGTGGTGCTCAGCCCTGAGAACCTGGGCATGCACGCCTGGACGGAGGCGTTGTTATACGCCGCGGCCCGGGCCGAACATGTCCGCGCGATCGTGCGCCCGGCCCTGGCCCAAGGCCAAGTGGTGCTATGCGACCGGTATGTGGACTCCAGCGCGGTGTATCAGGGCGTGGGGCGTGAGCTGGGCCTGGAAAAGGTGCTGGAGGTCAATGCGCTGGGCACCGGCGGTTTGGCGCCCGATCTTACGCTGTACCTGCGCCTGGATGCGGCGGAGTCCCTTGCCCGGCGCGAGCGGGCGTCTTCGTTGGATCGCATTGAAATGGAAGAAGGCGCTTTTCATCAGCGGGTTTGTGATGCCTACGATCAATTGGCCGCCAGCAATCCGCAACGCATCCGCACGATCGACGCCTCACTGCCTGTGGGGGAAATTGCGGTTGCCGCTTGTGCCGAGATGGATGCGGCGCTGGCGAGGAGGTAATGGATGCGTATAGTTGTTGGCATGTCCGGCGGGGTAGATTCCTCAGTCGCGGCGTTGCTGCTGCACCAGGCCGGGCATGACGTTATTGGCGTGTTTATGAACAATTGGGAAGAGACCAATGAAGACGGCGCGTGTACCAGTGAGCGGGACTGGGCCGATGTGCGTGCGGTATGCGACGTTATCGGCATACCTTATTACGCTGTAAATTTCGCTAAAGAGTATCGGGAGCGGGTATTCGCTCATTTTTTAGAAGAGTACCGGGCAGGGCGCACCCCCAACCCGGACGTACTGTGCAATCGCGAGATCAAATTTAAGGCATTTTTGGATTTGGCCCAACAACTGGGCGCGGAGCGGGTCGCCACCGGCCATTTTGCCCGGATCGACCGTGCAGATGGGGAGTGCCGGTTGCTGCGAGGTGTGGATCTCGCCAAGGATCAGAGTTATTTTTTGTATATGTTGGGCCAGCGCGCCTTGGGGTTGGCCGAGTTTCCGGTGGGAGGCCTCACCAAAGCCCAGGTGCGGGCGCTGGCGTTGGAAGCCGGGCTACCCACTTCCGCCAAACGGGATTCTACCGGCATCTGTTTTATAGGTGAGCGCGATTTTAAAGCATTTTTGCAAAACTTCCTGCCTGCCCAGCCTGGCGAAACTCGGGATGTACGCACCGGCAAAGCTGTAGGCAAGCACGATGGACTCATGTATTACACGTTGGGCCAGCGGCGAGGTTTAGGAATTGGCGGGAGCGGGGACGGGCGGCGCTGGTTTGTGGTATCAAAGGATTTAGAAAGCAATGTGCTGTGGGTGGCCCAAGGAGACGACCACCCGGCGTTGTACACCACCCAAGCACGGGTAAGTGAACTCGCTTGGATCGCCGGACATCCGCCCCTTGCCGAGGGGGAATCGTTAGTTTGTACGGCAAAATACCGCTATCGGCAAAGTGATCAACAGGTGACTGTTTGTCTTGGCGACCGCAGCTTGCATGTTACAGCTCATGAACCTCAGCGTGCGGCAACGCCGGGCCAATCCCTGGTGCTGTACCAGGGCGAGATATGTTTGGGCGGGGGCATTATCGAGGGGGCATTTCATTCGCTTTGATCCTGGGGTTTTGATATCTGCGCTTTTTTATACGAGTTCCATGTTACGTCATTTGAAGCTTACTCTATCTGAAACGGAATGCCCTTCTCCTCTGCATACCGGGCAGCATAACTGCCTGCGGAGACTCTGAGGGTCAGGTTGGGACAATGAGCAAATGCATCCTCTCCGATGAGTTCTACTGTTGTAGGAATGATAACAAATGCTAAATTCTCACATCCATAAAACGCACTAGGGCCAATCAAGATCAGGCCTTCTGGAATAACGATTGAGTTAATCGAATTACTGTACCAGAACACTCCCTCGCCTATTGCTACCACAGGCATGCCGTCCAGCATATCCGGGATCGACAGGATCGTCTCCCTACCTCTATCGACGTAGTCGATAATCGCCGCTGTGCCATCCTCCACAATAAACGTGTAATCACCACTCACCTTTTCCGCATTGGGGGATATCCCTTCGACCATTCTCTCAACCGTTCTGCAAACGATTTCTCCGCTCGTATTAATATACCCGCTCCACCCATCCCACACGTGGGCATAGCCGTTTGCAAAAGGACTTGCACTAATCCATTGTGGCGGTAGTTCATAGTCACCCTGTGCGTTGATAAATCCAGTATACCCATCTACAGAAGCACTCGCTAAACCATCGGAAAATGGCCATGCCTTTTCCCATTGCGGCTCAATAACCAGCGTTCCTTTTTGGTTGATGTAACCCCACATCTGATCAATGCTCACGGGTGCTAAGCCATTATCGCCGAAGTATCCCACACTGTCCCAATTGCCCCTCAGGTGCACTTCGCCACTTTGGTCAATAAACACCCAATCGCCATTTATTTCCGGCAATACACCCGCAAGCCCACCGGAAAAACCGCGTGCATTATGGTATTGCAATGGAATCACAACTTCTCCGGCTATATTAATAAACCCATGTAGTCCATCTTTCTCCACCATAGCCAATCCTTCGCTGAAACTTGAAGCATCATCCCAAATGAAGGGTATCTCCACTTTACCCTGGAGATTCATATATCCTTTTCCTTCGCCTTTATCGGCCACAAACAAAGAATGCGAGACATCTAAAGCCCATATGTACCATTGGGGTGCAACAACTTCGTTGCCTTGCATATCAATGTACCAGAATTGGTGATTCTCCATAAGTCTTCCTATGCCTTCGTAAAAGGAAATCTTTCCGTTTGCTTTAAGTTCGAATACCCATTCTCCCTGCTGGTTGATCACCCCCCATTTGCCATCCTGACGCACGGTCGCTATCCCATCAACAAAGGGGGTAACTTCATCAAACACAGGAGGTGTTAACACCGTCATCTCAAGCCCTATCAAGCCTATTTTCCCGTCCTGCTCATAATAGGCGACCGTATCTTGATAAGCCCATATTGTTTTGCTCTCTGCCATCGTCGTATTTGCGATTATGAGCATAAAGCAAAAGGTACACACCCACAACAAACGCTTTTTTATGCCGACGACCTCCAGCCCTCTATAAAGTAACGTGAAACTGCATCATGGTACATCCAAAAATTCCACTGCCCTTGGCTCTTTGATAACGTCAGTATACCACGGCAAAATAGCAAGAACAACGAAAAATGCGCTCCTGGGTTTTTTCTCTTGCTTGTTTTGGCATAAACAGATTATAATGGACATAGACTTTTATTTTGCTTGTGGATATCCGTTCGGCTTTTCCCAGGGCTTGTCCACATCCACTTTTGTTACCCACCGCGCTTATTGCCTACTTTTCCACCGTTTCCACCGTACCTACGACTATTACGGTATTTATTCTCTACATCTACTACATCTGGGAGGGTCGCGCGATGCGTTTTCAATGCCAAGTTTCTCACCTAATGGCCGGTTTGGCCGTTGTTACCCGTGCCCTTGCCACGCGTTCCACATTGCAAATACTGGAGGGCGTGCTGCTGGAAACCTGCCCGCAAGGGCTTCGCCTTACCTGTACCGACCTGGCCTTGGGCATCGAAACCCTGGTAGAAGCCCAGGTGGCCGAAGAAGGGCGGGTGGTGATGCCGGGCCGCTTGTTTCACGAAATTGTCCGAAAGCTGCCCGACAGTATGGTGGAAGTAACAGTGAACGAAAATCAATCGGCGGTGATCCGCTGCCAAAAATCCCGTACTACCCTGGCCGGTCTCCATGCCGCAGAGTTCCCGGAGTTACCGGAAGTTGAGGGTGGCAACGTGATCGCCGTGCCACAAAAGGCGCTGCGCAACCTGATTCAAAAGACTTGTTTTGCCATCGCTACAGATGAATCCCGCCCGTTGCTTACCGGCTGCTTGATGGAGATCGAAGCCGAAGAGATTCGTCTGGTAGCGCTGGACGGTTTTCGTTTGGCGCTGCGTAAGCTGATGCATACCCAAAGCGTAGAGCCCATGCAAGCGGTGGTTCCGGGCAAGGTGCTGTCCGAATTGGCCAAAGTGTTGGCCGACGAGGAGGTTGAGGTGCAACTCAACATTGGCCGTACCCATCTTTCTGCCGATATGGGCATAACCCGTGTGGTAACCCGGTTGTTGGAGGGGGAATACACACGTTATCGCCGCATATTGCCCACCGAATGGAACACCAAAGTAAAAGTACAGCGCGACGCCTTTGAAAAATCCATTGATCGGGCGGGATTGATGGCTCGTGAAGGCAAAAATAACTTGGTTCGTTTTCAAATTGCCGATCAGCAGCTTACCATGACGTCTAACGCAGAGCAGGGCGATGTGCAGGAGCAACTGGATCTGCTGGTAGACGGCAAAGACCTGGAAATCGCCTTTAACGTACGTTATATGAGCGACGTGCTCAAGGCCCTTGATGACGAAGATATTTGTTTGCGCTTTAACTCCAACGTAAGCCCCTGCGAGATTTGCCCGCCCGAGGGTGATGAATATCTGTACTTGGTGCTGCCTGTACGTGTGATTTGATCAGCAAGAATCCCTCCACCGCTGCGGCGGTTCCCCTCCCTTTAACAAGGGAGGTAGGGGTTAAAAACGACAACTTTGCTAAAATCCCTTACCCCCCTTGTAAAAGGGAGGAGGGCCACCGCAGTGGCGGGGGGATTCCGAGGACATAATTTTGCGCGTCACACAGATTGAACTTCGAAACTTTCGCAATTACATACATGCCGGGCTTAGCCCCGATCCGCGCCTCACAGTGCTTACCGGCCCCAATGCCCAGGGGAAAACCAACGTACTGGAGGCGCTGCATTTGTGCTGCCTTGGGCGCTCCCACCGCACCGCCCACGACCGGGAGCTGATCGCTTGGGGCCAGGAGCGGTGTTCGGTGAAGGTGGCGGTACGCCGAAGCGACGGCCTGCACGAGGCAGCGGTTTTTTTGCACCGGGGGGATACAAAACGTAAGCAAGTGCAGGTAAATGGCAAACAAGTAGCGCGAATCGGCGAGTTGATGGGGCATTTTCATGGCATTCTATTTTCGCCGGAGGATCTTTCCATCGTAAAGGATGGGCCGGGTGAACGGCGGCGTTTTTTGGATATGGAACTCTCTCAGTTGCGGCCGGTGGTGTTTTACGCGCTGCAACGGTATGCCCGCGCGCTGAGCCAACGCAACAATCTGCTCCGGGAACTGCAAAAAACCCCTGCGCTGCGCGCCACCTTGGACGCATGGGATGAGCAGCTTGCTGAAGCCGGGGTGGCCCTGGTATTGCACCGCCGCTCTTACATCGAGGCCCTTGCCGCCCAGGCGCAAAAAAATTACGCTGCCATCGCCGGTGAAAGTGAGCCGTTGATCCTGCGGTATTGTACCCAAATCGATGCCGATGGGGATCAGCAGGCCTTGGCCGCATTGTTCCTGGCCCGCTTGTTGAAGGCGCGGGAGGAAGACATTCGCCGGGGCGCCACTAGCGTTGGCCCTCATCGAGACGATCTTCGCTTGCTCTTAGGTGGCCGGGAGGTGCGGGTGTACGGCTCCCAGGGCCAGCAGCGTACGGTGGTGCTATCGCTCAAGCTGGCCGAGTTAGACGTGGTACGCGCCGAGCGCGGCGAAAACCCGGTGCTTTTGCTAGACGATGTGATGAGCGAGTTGGATCCTTACCGCCGCCGCCAACTGGTAGAGCGTATCGCCGGGGTGCAGACCATCGTAACTTGCACCGATCCCAGCGATTTGGGCGGCGCTGAGCCCGGCGCGGTGTATCGTGTGAATGCGGGGACGCTCACTGCACAATAGGAGGAAAACGAATGCCGGTTACACGTATCTATGTGGAAAAAAAAATGGGCTTTGATGTGGAAGCCCAGCGCCTTTGTGCAGAATTGCGTGATATGCCGGGTGTATCCGGCCTGCGAAACCTGCGGATATTCCGCCGATATGATGTGGAAAACCTGCCGTCAGAGGCAATCGAAACAGCGCGCCATACCATCTTTTCCGAACCTAGCCTGGAAAAGCTGTATGAGGAGAACCTTCCTCCCCTGCCGGACGCGGTAATTGCCGTGGCATTCAAACCCGGCCACTATGATCAACATGCCGACGGCACAGCCCAATGCTTGCAACTGCTTACCCAAGATCAACGCCCGGCAGTGGCATGTGCCAAGGTATACGTATTCGAAGGAGATATCACCGAGGAGCAGCTGGATCAGATTCGCCGCGTTTTGATCGATCCCGTAACATCGTTTGAAGCAGCCGCAGATAAGCCCGATACCTTGGCTCAAGCGCCTTGCCCGGCCGAACCGGAGCCCGTAATCACGGGTTTTGCCGAAATCTCACGCCGCAAGCTGGTGTCCTTTTGCAAAACATGGGATTTGTTGATGAGTGTGGAGGATTTGGCTCGTTGCCAGGCCTATTTTCGTGATCAGGAGCAGCGGGATCCCACCCTTGCCGAATTGCGGGTGATCGACGCCTGTTGGTCGGCGCGAGATATTTCCAGGGAAATAAACCAGTGCGCCATCGTGGTGGACGCCCAGGTAGACGGGGCGCGGGAGCCTTGGCTGGTGGCGCTAAAAGCTGCCCCCAATTTGGGTGAAGCCATCCATGACGCGCTGAGGGTTGGGACATACGCGTACCAGGCGATGCGGATTAGCGGCCGTGGAGACCCCCGGGAGGCCGTTGCAGCGGCGCAACAATTTGCTGGCTATTGCAACCAGATTGGTTTGGCCGTGGGCAAGGTGCAGGAGGTGTACCATCCGGATTTTACTAATCAGCCCTTTGAGATGGGTGCGGTGATCGCCGCCGCGCCCATGAGCAACTTTTGCCAAACTGTCCCCGAGCCAGGCGACGTGGTGCTGCAAATTGGCGGAGCGGATTCCTCCTATACGGCGCGGAATTTGCAGCGCCTGTTTCGCAACCCGGATTTTGTGCGCCGTATCAAGGGTTGCGGCGATGTAACAAAGCTAGCGCCCGGTTTGCGCATAGATCTGGATAGCGTTACCGAATCTCCCGAGAATTTGGCCTGCCTCACCAGCCCCCAAGATGTGGCGCAAATCATGCGGCTCACATCCCAAGAGAACTTGGTATGCGCCCTGATCGCCGAGGTAACCAAGGAACCCCGGCTTCGTATGCGCCGGAGGGGCCAAGAAATTGTGCATATCGCCAGTGAGTTTTTGGATTGCCATACGGACAATCGGCACGCCAAAGCACGGATCAACCCGCTCGATGCCTCCGATCCCTATCCGTTGCGCTTGCCCGCTGTACTTTTGTCTGATGTATTGCCCAAAGAAAGCTGGTTGCGCTTGTTGGGCGACCCAAACGTGGGCAATCAGCGTGGCCTGGTGGAGCGGTTCGACAGTGGCGCAGGGGGCGGCACGGTGATCGCTCCCTTTGGCGGGACGTTTCGGGGCACACCCAACGAGGCCATGGCCGCGTTGTTGCCCGCGCCCGGCGCCACCACCACCATGACCCTTCTGGCCTATGGGTACGATCCTGGATTGTGCGCTTGGAGCCCTTACCACGGCGGGGTGTACGCTGTGCTGGAGGCCATTGCTAAGATAGTGGCCGCCGGTGGTGATGCATCTGCCTGTCGCCTGGCATTGCAGGCGAGTGCTCCCTATGCCGGTAAAGAGGGCGCTTTGGATGCACAACGTGCCATGGAACTGCCGGCCATGGACTGTCATCACACCGTAAACGAACCCGGCGCGCCACCTGTCGTCATAGCCTACGCCATGGCTGTCGAAGACGTTGTGCGGGTGATCACACCCGAGTTTAAGGGGCCGAGCCATACCCTGGCGTACTTTGCCATGCCCCGTGACACCAACCTCCTGCCCGATTATCCCGCCCTTCGTGCCGCTTACGACGCCATCCATGTGGCCATGCGCAAGCGCCAGGTTCTATCGGCACATACCGTGGGGCACGGTGGCCTAGCCGCTGCGCTAACGCGTATGGCGCTGGGCAACCGCATCGGCTGCTCCATCTCCAGCGATCTAAATCAAACCGATCTGTTTTTGCCCGGCTGGGGAGGCTTGGTATTGGAGCTGACCGACGCCATCCCTGGCCTCACCGTTATCGGGCATACCACCGAGGAACCCGTCATCCACCACAGGAAGATGTTTCTTTCCCTGGCCGATATCCTCGCCGCCTGGGAAGCGCCAACTTCCGGCGCGCTCCCCACCCAAGCGTCGTCTTTGGCCGCGGCATCGCCGCCCCAGCAAACATCCTTTTATGCACAGCGCGGCCAGGAAAAAGCACGTTTTCGTACTGCCCGGCCCAGGGTGTGTATCCCCTGCTTCCCCGGCACCAACAGCGAGCTGGACTGCGCCCGTGCTTTTGAGCGCGCCGGAGCCAGCACCGATCTAATCGTATTCCGCAATACCTCGCCCCAGGCCATCACCGACTCGGTGCGCGCCCTGGCCCAGGCCATCGGCCGCGCCCAGATTGTGATGCTGCCCGGCGGTTTTACCCACGGCTCCGGCAAGTTTATCGCCACCGCCCTGCGCGCCTCCCAAATCGCCGACGCCATCAACGATTTGCTAAACAACCGCGACGGCCTGATGCTGGGCATCTGCAACGGCTTTCAGGCGCTGATCAAGCTGGGCCTGCTGCCTGGTGGCTCCATGATTGTGCCGGGCGAAAACGATGCCGCTCTTACCCACAACACATCGGGCCGCCATGTGTCGATTCACGCCCATACCGTGGTCACCTCGGTCAAGTCGCCGTGGATGGCCGGTGTGGAGCCGGGCCAGGTATTTGCGGTGGGTATGTCCCACGGCGAGGGCCGGTTTGTGTGCGGCGAAGCCCAGCTCAAGGAGCTGTACGCTGCTGGGCAGATTGTGACCCAGTATTGCGAACCGGACGGAACCCCCACCATGCGCACGCCCCACAACCCCAACGGTTCGGCGTGGGCGGTGGAGGGCATCTGCTCCCCCGATGGCCGCATACTGGGCAAAATGGGCCACAGTGAGCGGGTGGGGCCGGGGGTGGCGGTGAATATTCCGGGGGAGAAGGATCAGAGGTTGTTTGTGTCGGGGGTGGGGTATTTTGCGTGAGGTGCTTGCCGGAATCGGCAGGCTTCGAGTATAATAATGGAAAACAGAAGAGGAGTGAGGCACAGATGACCTTTAGAGAGAAAATTCGGCAAGCACTTGATGATATGCCAAAAGAGAAAATTCAGTTCTTTGCCTGGCTTTGCGCGGTGAGAGCATTGCCCTTCTTGGGGATAGAGGAAGATTTTTCGTTCTGGCCTAAAGCCAGAAGGAGGGAATTTCTCTATTCACTTTTTCACGCCATGGATTACGCTGCTAATGCCGCTGCCGATGTCTTCTCCGATTCTCGCACCGTCTCCTATGCCACTGGCGCTTTCGATGCAGCCACAGCCGCGGATGCCATAGCCACCGCTGCTGCCCTAACTGCTGCATTGGCCGACGCCGAACTTGCACGTGGTGGTGCTACCGGTATCGCTCACTCTGCCGCTGTAGCCGTCTACGCGTCTTTCGCTGCTGCTGCCGACGCTGCTGACGCTGTCGCCACCCGTGTTACCGTGCTAGTCGATACTTTAACTGAAGGCCAGCGTTTTGAACGCTTGGTGTTAGACGATCTGCGGTATGTCGCCGCCGGAGATTTAGATAATTTCGATCATGATCCATCGCTGTACACATCACGAAAATACGGCGATGTATGGAAAAACTTTGAGGCTTCACTGCAGACCGAAGAGTGTGGTTACTGGGCCAGGTTATACACCGATATTTTCAGCAATCGTTTCAAAATCGACAGGGATAAATTGGCGTACCGCCTTAGTGTCCCGCCAGAGATCATGGAACAAGGCGCGGCAGCTGTGGCCGAGCATTTGGAAAATGCCGAAAAGCAGGGCCAAGTGGTTTATACCCAGCGGGAAACACGGCTAATCATTCTTGGTTCGGCTGGTGCGGGCAAGACAACGCTGGTAAGGCGGTTGAATGGGGATACGAGCTATCCTGACCCTGAAGAATCCACCCATGGGGTGGACACCAGCATCAAGCTGGATTTCGATGGCACAAAAGCGCATATTTGGGACTTTGGCGGCCAGGTGATTTACCATGCGTCTCACCGGTGTTTTATGTCCGCAAACTGCGTATACATTCTGGTTGTCAACGCCAGAACGGAAGATAATCGCGATACCACGCGGATCAATTATTGGCTGGATACCATACGTGTTTATTCCAAAAACAAGGCCAAGGTGTTTATCGTCATTAACGAATCGGACAACCGCAAGCAGAGCGCTGCCGATTACGATACGTTTAAAGACGGCGAATATGGCTCCCTTATTCAAGATTTTTATTGCTTCAACATCGGCAAGAATATGAACGGTGTTGAAGGACTCAAAAAGGAGTTAGCCGCTTATATTGAAGCATTTGGACATCAATCCTTTGGAATAAAGGACAGTAATGCCATGGAGGAACTGATCGCTCTGCTTGAAACGAAACGTAAGGTTTTAGAAAGAGGTGAGCTAGAAGCGGTTCTTAGAGACAGTGGCATTCAAACGAGAAGGGATCAAAAGCGCGCGATAGAGCTGCTTCATGTACTGGGTAGGGCGCTAAGTTATGATTTTATGGAGGACTATGTGCTTGATCCATACTGGATCAGCCGTGGCGTGTACAAAGTAATTGACCATTTGCAGAGAACCAAAGCCATGTTTATCGAGTACAATGATCTCGACGAGGTTTTTGCGAGGGAGCGCGACGTATATCCTGAAGAAAAAAGGAAGTACATACTGGACTTGATGGCTCACTACAAAATCGGCTTTCGCAATGAAGAAGGCGTTCGTGGGCTGATTGTGCCTTGTGCGGCATCACAGTTCAAACCGAAGAAAACAGAAGTTGGTATGGAACCGGATAACCTCATAACCCGAGTAGAGCGAGACGAACTGCAAGAATTCCCAGCGGACTTTTTTTATCGATACATTTGTGCGAACAAAGATGATATCAAGAAAGATGGACAAATATGGGCTATGTGGCAAACCGGAATGGTTCTGGCGGGAGAATGCGCAAGTGCTCTTGTGGAGCTCAAGGCAGAAAACAGACGGATCGAGATCACTGTTTGGGGTGAACGGAAAGAAGAGTATAGAAAGGTGTTGGTGTCTCTCCTTGACGCTCTGCTGAAAGAATACCATTTTACGCCCCATAGTGAGAGACGAAGAGATAAGGATGGAAAACTGATGGATAACATATCATTGGTAGTCGAAGCAGCCGCCAAAGGTGCAACAAAGGCGGTGATTGAAGGCAGTTCCGGCAGTGGAGTGAAGTCATTATGGAAAAGGATCTTTGGCTCGTAATCGCGCGAACCCCTCACTGAACATAGCAAAAAAACCTGGGCCCAGCGCAAAACGCCAAGCCCGGCTTTTCAAAGCCCACTTATTGGGTTTTTTGAGCACACACGATTACCTTGCACTTTTGAGGCGGGCATGGTAAAATAATATCAACAAAATGCTATAAGGAGAGCCGTTATGCATGCATCAATAGGCGTAAAGGCATTGACCGCAAAACCCTCTTCGCTAATTAGGAGCGATTATAATGCATTCTCTTCAATGTGCCGTGCACAAAGGGAACCCATCCTCATTACGCGCAATGGAGAGAGTGACCTGGTAGTCATGAGCCACGAAACATATAACGATCTGATTGATCGTCTACGGCTGACCGCGGAACTGATGGAAGCTGATCGTGAGCTGTACTCGGATTCGCCCACCATTCCTGCGGAAACAGTGTTCTCGGAGTTAAGGGAGATGCTCCATGAGCAAGTACAAGGTTGAGTTTACGCGCCGGGCGAGGGCGCAGATTCGGAACGTATTCTCCTACATTGCGCAGGAGAGCCCAGCAGCAGCGCAAAAAGTGCTGGATTCTATGGATGCGCGTGTTCACCAGCTTGCGCAAGTGCCGGAACTCGGCGTTGAGCTTTTGGGGGAGGAATATCCCTTTTTGGAGCCAGGGTATCGCAAGTTGCTTGTAAGGCCTTTTTTGATTTACTACAGGATAGCTGGTCGTATAGTATACATTACGCATGTTGTCCATGAGCGGCAGAATCAGCGAAACGTGCTGAAGTCCTGACACAAGGGAGGCAGTGTGGATTTATGGATAGTGAGGAAAGCCCATGAGTGATATTTTATTCCATCGTGAAGATTATGTGTTCAGCTATCGCGTAGCAGGGATCTTGTTACGCGACAAGAGCGTCTTGCTGCAAAAGGCAACCAAAGAAACCGGGTATTCCATACCGGGCGGGCACGTTGAATTTGGCGAAACCAATGCCCATACATTGGAGCGGGAGTTCAGGGAAGAAATCAAAGCGGATATTGTGGTCGGCTCATTAAAGTGGGTTGCGGAGATTTTCTTTCCGTGGGGGGATAAGCCATGTCATCAGATAAGCCTTTATTACGATGTTGCTTTAAAAGATGAAACACAGATACCCCTTGAAGGGATGTTTATAGGCAAAGAACGCATTGAAGGACGAAATTTCCAGATCGAGTTTCACTGGATACCTGTTAGCGTTCTGAACCAAATTGAAGTATACCCTACAAACATTGCCGCCTTGTTGAGCCGGTATCAAGAAGGCGTTCAGCATTTTGTGTATCGGCAGGGTGTGTGACGGAAAAGAGATTATATTCCTTGACACAAAATGCATGAAACCGTACAATCAAAATAGAATATGGAATGAAATCGTTTGCTAGCAAAGGGGTGGCGCGGTGAATGCCTATCGTAAAATCGTAGATGGAATAAAGCTGAGTGACATTATCGAATTGCCCAAAGCAATGCGTGCCGGAAAGGTGGAGCTAATCGTGCTCCCAGCGTCCATAGAGGCAGGGAGCCTTGCTATGGAAGAATCTCTTGCAGAAGAATTGCCTCCAGATGCACTTATGGGGAGCTTGCATGCATATGCAAACCCTGCTTTAGCCGCACTGGAGAACAATGCATGGGAAAGGCATGTGAAGGCGAAATATGGTCATTCTTGATACAAATGCCGTGCTCAGATTCCTGTTGGGGGATCAGCCGGACATGGCCCGCCAAACGCAAGCATGCATCCAACAGAATGCGGTCTTGATACCCATCGAGGTGATCGCCGAGATAGTGTATGTGCTTTCCGGCGTATACGAGGTAAACCGAAACGAGGTTCAGTCGCTCGTGTCGCGTCTAGTCAAAACGCGCCATATTCATACCCCGAATGATGCGCTGGTATTATGCGCAATGGATTTTTACGGGAAAACAAGCTTAGATTTTGTAGATTGTTTGATGTTAGGCTACCGCAAGGTTTGCGCGCACGATGTGCTGACGTTTGATAAAAAATTGCAAGCATGTTTAAGGGATATTGTTTTGCTCCAGGAATGAAAGAATCGTTTGACGCAAAAAAACCGGGCCCAGCGCAAACCGCACCAAGCCCGGCTTTTTTCATAATCCCTTAAATCGCCCGAACCCGTATCACACCCTCAATCCCAGAAATCGCATCGCACAACCCAGGAATCGCAGCCTGCCCGTCGTCCAAATCCAGCACGGTATAGGCAACATCCCCACGGGAGCGGTTGGTCATATCCGAGATGTTCATGCCCAGCTTGCCAGCCGCCGAAGAGATGTTGGCCAGCATGTTGGGGATGTTTTGATGGATCACGGTAACCCGGGGCTTGCCTGCGGGGGCAGCCAGGGCCACATCCGGCAGGTTCACGCTGTTGCGGATGGCACCGGTTTCTAGGTAGTCGCGCAACTGTGCGGCAGCCATGTCGGCGCAATTGTCTTCGGATTCGGGGGTGGAAGCGCCCAGATGGGGGATGGGCAGCACATGCTCCACACCCAGCATCTCGTCGGTGGGGAAGTCTGTTACGTATCCCCGCAGCTTCCGGGCCGATACAGCCGCCAGCAGGGCGGCGCTGTCCACCAGCTCGGCGCGGGCATAGTTGAGCAGCACCGCGCTGGGTTTCATCTTGGCCAGGGCCTGGTTGCCAAACAGGCCGCGGGTTTTATCGTTGAGGGGCAGGTGCAGGGTTACGTAATCGCTGGAGGCCAGCAATTCGTCCAGAGAGACCGCGCGGCGCGCTGTGCTCGAAAGCCCCCACGCGTGCTCCACCGATATGGCGGGATCATAACCGATTACATCCATACCCAGGGCGATGGCCGCATTGGCCACCAGCACGCCGATGGCGCCCAGGCCCACGATGCCCAGCCGCTTTCCGCGCAGTTCGGGGCCCGCAAAGGCTGCCTTGCCCTTTTCCACGATCTTGGGCACGTCGGTCCCCTTGCCCTTTTCGCCCTGGATCCAGGCGATGCCGCCCACGATATCCCGATTGCCCAGCAGCAGGCCCGCGATCACCAGCTCACACACGGCGTTGGCGTTGGCTCCGGGGGTATTGAACACGCAGATGCCCTGGGTTGTGCATCGGTCCAGGGGGATGTTGTTGACCCCGGCTCCGGCACGGGCGATGGCCAATAGGGACGGGGCAAAGTCCGCATCCAGCATGGAGGCGCTGCGCACCAACACCGCGTCGGGGGCAGCCTCGTTTTTCGAAATGGCGTAGTTGTCTCCCAGGTGTTGATGGATCACATCGGATATTTCGTTTAGGGTTTGAATTTTAAACATGGATGTACCTCTTTCTTAGGAATTCTCCAGCTCGAATCGCTTCATCACATCCACCAAGGCGCGGACGCCCTCCACCGGCATGGCATTGTAGATGCTGGCGCGCATGCCGCCCACCACGCGGTGGCCCTTGAGGTTGATGAGCCCGGCCTTGGCCGCCTGCTTTACAAAAGCGTCGTCTTTGGCTGCGTCGCCCGTGGCGAAGGTAACGTTCATGCGCGAGCGGAAGGCCTTTTGCGCCGCGCCCTTAAACAGCTTGCTCTGATCCAAAAAGTCGTACAGGATGTTGGCCTTTTCGATGTTGATCCGCTCCATGGCCGCCACGCCGCCTTGCTCCAGCAGCCAATCAAAGCCCAGCTTTGCCATATAGATCGCAAAGGTGTTGGGTGTGTTGTGCATGGAATCGTTATCGGCCAGCACCTTCCAATTAAGCAGCTTGGGGCACAGGGGATTGGCTTTGCCCAGCAAGTCCTTGCGTACGATCATTACGCACAGGCCGGAGGGGCCGATGTTTTTTTGTGCGCCCGCGTAGATCACGCCAAACTTGCGTACATCGTAAGGTTCGGACAGGATGCAGGAAGACATATCGGCCACCAGCGGAACCGCGCCCGTATCGGGCATCTCGGTATAACGGGTGCCGTAGATGGTGTTGTTGGCCACGATGTGGAAATAGTCGGCCTTGGGATCAAAGGTTGCTTTGTTGAGCGCGGGTACATAGGCATATTTGTCCTCGCGGGAAGAAGCCACCACGTTTACCGTGCCGTAGCGTTTGGCTTCTTCGGATGCCAAGAAGGCGAAGTTACCGCTGTCCACATAGTCGGCGGAGCCGGAGCCGGTCATCAGGTTCAGGGGCACCGCGGAGAATTGCTGGGTGGCCCCGCCTTGGGGGAACAGCACCGCGTAATCCTCCGGGATATCCATCAGCTTGCGCAGTAAAGCCAGGGCTTCATCAAAAATCTCCAGATACATCTTGGAGCGGTGGCTCATCTCCATCACGGAGGCGCCGGTACTACCGTAGCAGAGCAGCTCTTTTTGTGCCCGTTCCAATACGGGCAACGCCAATGTGGCCGGTCCCGAAGAGAAGTTATAAACTCTTTCCATGTCATGCCTCCTGTTTTCTTGTTTTGCTTTAGCGCAGAAAAGTTTAACTTATATTATGCACAAACTCCTTGCGAAAAGCAAGGAGTTTGACAAAAACTTAACAAAAAACTTTTCGCGAATAACTATCATTTTTCGCCTAATACCATCTCTAACCGTTCGTGTGCTTTTAGCTTGCTCACAAAACTCCACTCACTTAATCTGCATGCCCACTATTCTTTTTCACCGCAATGCACCTTGCAGCATGTCTTCAAGCGTTAATCAATGGCAATTCCCTTTTTATTGCTTTTCTGTGTGAAACCATTTCTTTTCTGGTCAAAATCAGCGGCGTCCAAAAGTCTTAAACAAATCCCTGTTAGCAAAAACCTCTTTTTCTTCTTCTGTTAACCCATCTGCATTTTCAATTATTCTGTATGATCCATCTTCCCTATTCAATATCGCATATCCGTTTGGAGAGTAAACATATATCAACTTTTCTATCTCCAAGTAGCTTTCGACTCTTTCAAGAGTTGACATGCCTCCCCCCCTCACATGGAGATGATATTGATTTCCATATGTGAAGCGTTGTTCCTTGAAATCTTCTTCAATTGTTTCTGGGTTATAGAGGAGTACAGCTTCCCTTGAAACTACAAACATACCGTCTTCCCAGAAATGAGCCGTATCTCTGCCTGGGATAAAGTACTCTCCATCTAATATGCCAACTAATATACCAACAAATCTACTGGTACATCCATATGAGAGCAATGCCAGGAGCAATGCTAGGAGCAATGCCACCAGATGCTTCCATTTCTTTTTCAACACCTGTATTTTCATTTAAATCTCCTCCCCCTTTCGACAGTACATTTTCTCAATCCGCATAGAGCACATCCTATTCGTACTTACGCCTACCAAATTGAACACATGCTTATGTTATTCATACATTGTGAAGTTCATAAAGATATTATAGTTCGATGATCAGTTCCGAACGATACGGTTTGTGGATGCCAACGGCGCCGGATACTGGTTACCGAGGAATGCAAATCCTGTGCCGAGTTCAAGCAGCAGTTTTGTAATATTTTTACGAGTTCCGATTCAATCTCGCGCTCAATCATGCCCTTGCGGTATTCGATAAAATCGAACATGTACGGGTCTTTCATCATCTGCTCCGCAAGGTCGCTTTGCCGATGTTCCAGTATAGCGCAAACAATTCACCGTTGGCAGTGAGCAAGACACGGCATCAGAGTCCTTTTCTGTGATTCAGAGACCTACGCTTACCCAAACCGCTCCTTCAATTTCCGATACAAAGCCTCCATGCTCTTATCCCCTTCATTATCAGGGAACATGCAAAAAGGAAGGCTGTCGCCCTCCCTGTGGTTTTTGACACAGGCGTTGCAGTTGCCGTGGCGCGGGCAGGCTGTTCTGGGGCAGGCGCATTTTTTTTCATTGGCACAAGACATACAAAAACATCCTTTTTGATTTATTCTTCCGCGTGCTTGCTGCGCCCTGCCCTTTCCCGCTTTGGCCGCCTGGCGATGCCGGAAAGGCGTTTCACCCGGCTGTGGATGCGCAGGCGGTTCACCGCACTTAGCAAAAGGAGCGACACCGAGGCGATTACCGCCCATGCTGTCCGCGGCGAATGGGCAAAGGCCAGCGCGCAGGTTACGATTAGCGACAGGGCGCACAGCAGGCGGATGCACCATACCGATGGGGCGTCCAAAACTTTTTGGATGATTCGATGACGCATGTAAGGCGCTCTCCTTTTACTGTTTGCCGTATTCCTCCGCTAGAATGGCGTATACTGCTTTGTCCACCCACTGGTTATCCACACGGGCCCAAAATGCTTTAAGATGCAAAGCTTCACGGCGCATCCCGTTTCGTTCCATCACGCGGCAGGAGCCATAGTTCGCAGCGGCGCACGGAGCAAACAACCGCCGTACTTTTAGGGTTTCAAAACCATATCGGATCAGTTCCTTGCCCAGCTCTGTGCCGTAGCCCTGCTTCCAATAATCCATGTGGAGGATCCAACCCAGCTCCCCCGTATCATTGGCGTTGTCTGTGTAGATCCCGCAACTGCCGATCAAACGCCCGGTTTCTTTTTCAACAACGGCAAAATCTTTGCCGGTTTGGGCCAATGCCAAAAAATCCTGCGTTTCTTGCTCGGTATTTGGCCCCCATGCCATGTATCGTGTGTTGGCAGGGTTGCCCGCCCAGGCGTGCACGGTTTCAAAATCATCAGGGGTGAGCGGACGTAGGATCAACCGTGTTGTTTCAAGTATCATGTTTGCTCCTTTGCTAGATGTCCAGCGGATAAGGTTGTGGATTGCGCGCCACATAACGCACGCCCCAGCGTATGCCGGCAGATACGGCACAGCGCCGCGCATCGTCAAACCGATAACCCAATGTATCGGTGGAATGGGAGTCGGAACCCAAGGTAACGAACTCGCCGCCCATCTCCGCAAAACGCCGCAGGATGTCCCAGCCCGGTATGGTGGAATCCATGCGCCGCAGGCCCGAGGTATTGATCTCCAGCGCACGCCCATTGTGTGCGATGTGGCGCAGCAGCAGGTCGATGTGATCCGGCGCGTCTTGCCAGCGCAGGGGGCGCTCTTGTTGGGGATAGGGGGCAAACTTGCCGCAGAAGCCCAGGTGAGCCACCGCGTCGTAGTCCTTAAAGTGCAGCACGCCTTCCAGTTTGGCCTTCGCATAGCTAACATAAGCTTCGCGCCTGGTGCGGCCTTCAAAAAAGGCGGGGTCGTAGGCATCTACATTGTCTACCAGATGCATGGACAGCAGGCGGTAATCCAGGGTTACCCCATCCAGTGTACGATAGATCTCTTCCCGGAAGGGCGGGTTGTCGCCGATTTCTATGCCGGCCAGTAGTGTGATCTGGGGAAAGGCCTCCTGGGCCCGGGCGATATCGGCCAGCCATTCATCGTATACGGGGGGCACGTCGCAGGATGGGTAGGGGTGATGGGGCTCAATGTGTTCGGTTAAGCACACTTCGCTTACACCGGCGGCTAGGGCCGCGGCGCAAATCGCGTCCAGCGGTGTGGTGCTATCGAAGGAGTGCCGGGAGTGTACGTGGCAGTCCGCCATCAACATAATGCTTCTCCTTTACGCTGCCGTACCGAAAATTTTCTTTGTGTATTATTCGCCACAGGCTCGCTGGTTTCCTACTTAGCGAACCCACGCCATGCCCATGGAGGGATAATTGCAAAACTTTCCTGATAAACTTACATTGTTTTTCCATCCCAACATATGATAGACTTACAACATACAAAAACATCGCCTGTGGACATATATAAAGAAGGAGGGCATGCAATAAGGGATGGATATTTTTGTTAGCAAGGAAGTGCTGGAGAGTTTTATGGCCGGACTTGGCTTTTGGGGGCCATTTGTGTTTTTGTTGTTGCAAGTGCTTCAAGCCATCATCGCCCCAATTCCGGGCAATCTTCTCACCATGGTTGGCGGCGCTTTGTTTGGATTTTGGCCCGGATTTTTGCTTGCCTATATAGGAAATGTAGTTGGCAGCCTGATCGGCTTTTTTATCGTTCGGAAAGCAGGGCGCCCGGTAATGATCAAACTTGTAAGCGCTGAGCGATTTGATAAATGGATGGAAACAATCGGCACGGAAGGCGCCAAATCGCGCACAAAAATCTTGCTCATTATCATGGTGTTATTTCCCTTTTTGCCGTCGGACTTGATGTGCCTGGCCGTTGGCATGACGGCTATATCCTTCCGGGCGTTTTTTGTGATACTCATCACCTGCCGCCCTTGGGGGCAACTTGGCGCGGCCCTGTTGGGCGTAAGAAGTTATCATTGGCCCCAGGAGTTATTGATCCCGCTCTTTGCTGCAATCGTTGTTGTGTGCATTTTGGGCGTATACTTTGCACCTAAGCTGGAGCAAGCTGTGATCAAGTGGACATACAGAGTAACCAACCGCATGGACGGATGAAAAGGCCTGCAATCGGGCAACCAGAAACATAAGAAGGAGATGTCTGCATGAAAGACCAAATCCCCTACAAAATCTATCTGGAAGAGCACGAGATGCCAACCGCCTGGTACAACCTGCGGGCCGACATGAAAAACAAACCCGCCCCCCTCCTCAATCCAGGCACGCTCAATCCCATGACCTTTGAGGAGCTGCAGCCGGTTTTTTGCGATGAGCTGATCCGGCAGGAGCTGGACGACACGTCGCCCTATTTTCCGATTCCGGAAAAGATTCTGAGCTTTTACAAGATGTACAGGCCCGCGCCGCTGGTCCGCGCCTACTGCCTGGAAGAGCAGCTGCAAACCCCCGCAAAAATCTATTATAAGTTTGAGGGCAGCAACACCAGCGGAAGCCATAAACTCAACAGCGCCATTGCCCAAGCGTACTATGCAAAGCAGCAGGGGCTGAAGGGCATCACCACCGAAACCGGCGCGGGCCAATGGGGCACTGCGCTGTCCATGGCCTGCGCATACCTGGGGCTGGACCTAAAGGTGTTTATGGTCAAATGCTCCTATGAGCAAAAGCCCTTTCGTCGCGAGGTGATGCGCACCTATGGCGCCCAGGTAACCCCCTCGCCCAGCGATACCACCGCCGTGGGCAGAAAAATATTGGAGGCCCATCCCGATACCACAGGCAGCCTTGGTTGCGCCATCAGCGAAGCGGTAGAAGCAGCCGTAACCAACCCCGGCTACCGCTACGCCCTGGGCAGCGTGTTGGCCCAGGTGGTACTGCATCAATCCATCATTGGCCTGGAGACCAAGGCGGCCATGGACAAGTACGGCATCAAGCCGGACATCATCATCGGCTGCGCGGGCGGCGGCAGCAACTTGGCCGGGCTTATCGCCCCCTTTATGCGCGAAAAGCTTCGTGGGGAAGCGGACTATCGTTTTATTGCGGCGGAACCCGCCAGCTGCCCCAGCTTTACCCGCGGAAAGTATGCCTATGATTTTTGCGACACCGGCAAAATCTGTCCCCTGGCCAAGATGTACACCCTGGGCAGCGGCTTTTTGCCCAGCGCCAACCACGCCGGAGGTTTGCGTTTCCATGGCATGAGCTCCACCTTGTCCCAACTCTATGCGGATGGGCTGATGGAGGCCCGCGCATTGGAACAGACCCCGGTTTTTGAAGCCGCCCAGCGTTTTGCCCGTGTGGAAGGCATTTTGCCCGCACCGGAGAGTAGCCACGCCATCCGCGCCGCCATCGACGAGGCTCTGCATTGCAAAGAGACCGGCGAAGAAAAGACGATCCTGTTTGGCCTATCTGGCACCGGGTATTTTGATTTGGCCGCCTATGGCAAGTACAACGACGGCACCATGACCGACCGGGTGCCTACAGATGAGGAATTGGCCCAGGGATTTGCGGGTTTGCCGAACGTGCGGTGATAGGGTTACGACGGGACGCCGAAGGCGGCGTCCCCTACAATGGGAACGGTTGCACTTGCGAAAGCACATGGCCGTAACCCCGTAGGGGATGCCGCCCTCGGCATCCCGCCGTATTCCTTACACCTCGACGAATACACCCTTCTTCACAAAATAAAACGCCGCCTTCTCCACGGGCAAACCCGTAATGCGGGTAAGGGCCTGGGCATACAGCGCGATTTGGGGCGCGTACCGTTCGCTCAAAGCAAGCGTGTCCGGATCGGCATCGGTTTTGTAGTCCAGCAACACCCAGGCTCGATCCCCGGTTGCATGTGAGCTTGGTATAAAACAGCAATCCAGCACACCCTGCACCAACTGAATCTCATCCCCTTCTGCCTCCATCCGCAGGTTAAACGCCCACTCCCGCCGCACCGTGTCCGAAGCCAGCATCTGTTGCCCAAGCTCGCTATCAAAAAAGATAGCGAGCTCTTTTTCGCGCAGGCTGTCCCGCTCGGCTTGGCGTAGGCGCTCTGTGGTTACCAGGTTATCCAATTGCCCGGCGATTTCGTTGTGCAACTGCTGCCCGCTCAACCCGCGCAACGGCTCCAGCGACAGCGCACGCATAGCGGCGTGAAAGGCCGTACCCCGGGCCGCGCCGTCCAAACCCCGCAAGCCCAAATCAGGCCGGAGGCGCTCACCCAAAAATAGAGGCCAAGGGCTTGGTGGTACGTAAGCCTCTTCGCCCTGCTCTTTGCGTAGCAGCGCCGACACCGTGGTTTTCCAACGGGGCGCATCCTGCAAAGGCTCGGGCGGACGCATCCCTAACCCCGTTGCCACAGCGGATAACGGCTCCGGCACAGGCAACTCGTTTAGCCGGTCCACCCAAGCCTCAGCCCGCGCCCGTTCCATTTCTGGCAAAGCAACGGCGCTTTTCCGTTCAATACGCCACTTGCTGCTCAACTGTTCATTGGATGTCAACGGCGGTAGCAGCAAGTCGATCATGCTTTTTGCTTCCGCAAGCAGTGCGCTGGAAGTCTCCGGCCTGCTTGCCGCCAGCGCCCAGCGCGCTAGCCTGGTATCTAGCGACTGCCGGGCGCGGTCGCCCCGGCCAATCAAAATCAGCCGGTCTTGCGCCCGGGTCATGGCTACGTATAGCAGGCGAGTGGCGTCGGCCAGGGTCTCCCGCTCCCGCTGCAACTTGTGGGCGTCGTTGGCCAGGGTGTCGTAGCGGATGCGTAGCTCGGGATCGATGCGGCGCAGGGCAATGCCCAAGGAACTGTGGCAGGAGATCGGCGCTCTATCGTTGCCCCGCTGGGCAAAACCCCGCCCCAGTTCCAAGCAGATCACCACGGGAAACTCCAGGCCTTTGCTTTTGTGCATCGTCATGATGCGCACCACATCTTCGTGCTCCCCCAAGGCCTTGGCGCTTTCGCTGTCGCCTTGGGCGCGGAGCTGTTCGGCCTCCCACAAAAAGGCCGGGAGCCCGGCGCCGCGGCGTTGTTGTAAAGCCGCCGCCCGTTGGGCCAGCATACGCAGATTGGCCTGCCGGGTGTGTCCGCCGGGCAGGGAACCGGCCCGGGCATAACAGCCGGTCTCTTCGTAGATGCGCCACACCAGGGCGTCCAAGGTCAGGGCCTTTGCGTAGAGCCGCAGCGAATCCAGCAGATCCAGAAAATCGCGGAGCTGCTGGGCCAGCCCGTCGCCACGTTTAGCGTAAGCCTTCACTGCCTCGTAAAAGCTGGCGTCGGATTCCGGGCAAGCCTGGCGGATCGCCGCCAGGGCATCGTTGCTTAGCCCCGCAGCCGGGCCGTGGAGCGCGCCCATCAGCGCCACATCGTGCAAGGGATTATCCACCACGCGCAATAGATCGATCACCAAACGCACCTCGGGCATGGCAAAGAAGGAATCGCCGGTATCACAGAAAACGGGGATGCCCTGCTCCTCTAGGGTGCGCTGTAGGGGCTGGGCCACGTTCTTGGCTGCGCGCAGCAGGATCACGATATCCCGATAGCGCAAGGGCCGGTTCTTTTTGCCTTTTGGATCCCACAGGTCAGTACCAACCAAAGCGTGAATGCGTTCAGCAGCTATCATCGCCTCCTGGGCTAACCGGTCACCTGGCTCAAGGCGCTGGTTTGGCTCGGGCGATTCTGGCGCGTCCTCATCTTCGCTCTCGTCGGCCATCTCCAAAAGGTAAAGCTCTACTTCCGGATCGGGGCCGGGCGGGGGATCATCGCGAGGGTACAGCATGGCCTCGTGATCGTAAGGAATTTCGGTTTCTTCCTTGCGCATGGCGTAGGCGAATATATGGTTGATGGCTGCCAGCACATTGGGCCGCGACCGGAAGTTTTGGTTTAGGTCGATGCGCCGGCCGGGAGCGCCCTCCCCGTCAGCATAAAGCTCGGCCTTTTGTAAAAACAGCCCGGGCTCGGCCCGGCGAAAGCGATAGATGCTCTGCTTTACATCGCCCACCAAAAACACATTATGATCCCGTGCGATGCCATTGATCAGCGCCTCTTGGATCACGCTGCTGTCCTGATACTCGTCTACAAAGATGTACGCATAGCGCTCACGAAGGGCATCGGCCACCCATGTTTCTCTCACGGCTTCTAGGGCCTTGTGCTCCAAATCCTCGTAATCCAGCAGGTTGTGGGCCTGCTTTCGTGCGGCATAGTTGGTGTCCAGCGCCTGGGCCAGGGCGCCCAGCGCACGTATCTGGGGCAGCAGCGCCCGGAAGTCCATCCCATGCTCCCCCAACGAAACAGCAAACAGGCCCTTGGTTAAGCTCTCCGTGATGACCTTTTTGGCCGCGTCCCGTAAGTCCTTTGTTTGTTTGGCCAAGTCCTTGTCATCGCTTTTGCCGATGCGCCCGATGGTTTGAAACGATACAGAGGCCAGCGCCTCCCGCAGCGCCTCATAGCCCGATTGCGACGCCCGGAGCAGCCCATCCATCAGCAACAAATCGCTCTCCAGTGCGTTGATATAGCCCGCGCACCCGCCCGGTTGCCCGCACAGCCGGATCGCCTGCTGGATGTTGATCCGTGCCGATCCGATCCGCGTTCGAGCTGCCCGTACGATGGAATCCGCCCAGGTGTTCAGCGCTTGGCCGTTGGCGTCATAGGCGTTGGTGGCCTGCTCCATCCAAACCCAAGGTTCAGGCTGTGTGCGCAAAAAACGATAGAGTTCGATTACCTGTTGGCCAATCTGCTCATCGGTCCAGCAGGCTGCCAGGGCCGCGAAGTCCCCGTTGTTGTCCTCTTCGTTTTCTTCATAGGCTTGGGCCAGCGCTTCCCGCAACGCCTCCTGGCGAAGGGAGCCGGTCTCGTGCACATCGCCAATTCGATAGGTGGGATCCACCCCCGCTGCCGGGAAGTACGTACGCAGTATCTCTCCGCAAAAGCCGTGCAGGGTGGAGATGGACGCCTGCTCCACCAGCGCCGACTGCTCGGCGAAGCGGGCAGCGTGCTCCCCTCCCCCATCCGCTTCCCTTTGAAAAGCCTCTAGGATTTTGCCCCGCATCTCCGCTGCTGCCGCGCGGGTAAAGGTAACCACCAGCATGTTTTCGATGCTGTGGCCCTCCCGCGCCAGGGCACAGATGCGCTCCACCAGCACGGCAGTTTTGCCCGATCCGGCGGCGGCGGCCACGAGCAGGTTGGTATTGCGGGCTTCGATGGCGGCGCGTTGGCGGGGTGTCCATTGTACGGGCATGGCGGCTCCTTTCAACATGGATCCCTGTAGGGCGCGACGCCTCGGCGCGCCGTCGTTTTTCGCAAAAGATGTGTTGCTTGGGGTGAACACGGCGCGCCGAGGCGTCGCGCCCTACAGGGGATGTACGTGTTTTGCGGCAGATTGTTTCACGTGAAACAATCTTGCCCTCTTCCTTTTGTTTTAGTATACCATTGTGGGGGGAGGGGTGCAATTGTTACCTTGACCCGGAAACACACCGCCTCTATAATGGAAGTAAATCATTCATTTACATGCAAAGGAGAATGTTCATGAAAATTAAGATGCTTGTGCTGATCATGCTTTTGTTGGCAGTTGTGGTGCTTACGATAGGATGTACGACGCCAGCCCTCATGTACAAGCCCGGCGACATTGCGGTGATCAACCGCATCATCGACAACGATGGCTTGGGTTGGGAGAAGTGGACAAGCGGCAATATACCCCCGGAAAGCTGGAGACTAATGGAGAAGTATGACGTAAGCCTCCAGGGCGTTCAATGGTGTGACGCTGCTACAAACAAGCGTATTATTGGCCTTGATGTATCCAACAACGGCTTGGAAGGGATGCTCGATGTATCCGGCCTGACTCACTTAGAATGGTTAAGGTGTTCTTACAACAACCTGAGCGCGTTGGATGTAACAGGGTGTGTCAACCTGAGATCGTTATCCTGTGGCAACAATAGTCTGAGTACGCTGGATGTATCAAGGAATGTCAATCTGGGATCATTGTCCTGTGGCAACAACAACCTGAATACGCTGGATGTATCAAAGAATCTTAATCTGAAAACACTGTCTTGCGCTAGAAATGATCTGAAGGCACTGGATGTATCGCAGAACGTCAATTTGGAACGGCTGACCTGCGACAGCAATAGCCTAAGCGCGCTGGATGTGTCAAAGAATGTTGAGCTGGAATGGTTATCCTGTGCCGACAATAGCCTGAGCAACCTGGACATATCAGCGAATGTTAATCTGAGATTATTGTATTGCCGCAACAACAATCTGAGCGCACTAGATGTGTCAAAGTGCGTCAACTTGGAAACGTTGTTTTGTTACAATAACAGCCTGAGCGTGCTCGATGTGTCAAACAACGCTAATCTGAAAAGGCTGGCCTGCTCCGCCAATAACCTGAACGCGCTGGACATGACAAAAAATATCGTAATGACTGAACTGGGGTGCCAAGACAATCCTCTATCGCATCTGAAGTTGCCCGACGGCTATGAGCTTATTGTTATTGTCGAACCCGAGGGAAGCGGCACAATAACGCTGGCTACCTATGATCATTCCAGCAAAAGGCTTACGCTGTCCGCCGAGGCAATGGGCGATAACATCTTTAGCGCCTGGACAATGGAGGGGCTCTCTTTCGCGCCGGAAAGAGAGGATGCTTCCATTTCGTTTATTCTCCCGCCCACAACCGTGACCGTAACAGCACACTTTGAATGAGTGTTTCACGTGAAACAGTTCAGGGTGAAATCATTTCATTCTACATATCGCGGATGCACAGCCTGCGGGCGACCACACAGGGTCGCCCCTACGAACGCAGGGCCGCAACCTTGTAGGGGGCGATGCCCTCATCGCCCCGCACTCTCGCGATGTGATCAGGTATCGCAGGTGTCACGGGCCGATGAGGGCATCGGCCCCTACATTTTCCGTTTTTTCGCAACAAACGATTTTGCCCTGCGAAACAACGCCGCAAACTTGCTAGCCCACCACCTTTTGTGGTATACTTCCCTGCGCGGGACACCGCAAAAGGAGGGTACACATGCAAAAACACACCAAGCATGCATTCGACAAAACCGTGATCAAAAAATCCATCATCGGCAAACTCCAACGCTACGACGGTTGCTCCCTGGAGGAGGCCACCGATCAGCAAGTGTATAGAGCCGTAGCCTCTACCGTACGCGACCAGATCATGCAGCGGTGGATGCACGAAAAAGAGACCCGCCGCCAGCACAAGAGCAAGCGGCTGTACTACCTGTCCATCGAATTCCTCATGGGCCGCTCCCTGCACAACAACATGCTCAACCTGTGCGCCAGTGAACCCTATGGCCAAGCCTTTGCCGAGCTGGGTATTGACCTGGCCAAAGTGCTGCGGGAGGAGCCGGAACCGGCCCTGGGCAACGGCGGCTTGGGGCGGCTGGCCGCTTGTTTTATGGATTCCCTGGCTACGATGAACCTGCCCGCCATGGGCTGTACAATTCGATACGAGTATGGGCTGTTCCGCCAGCGCATCGTGGATGGGCAGCAGGTAGAGCTGCCCGATTCCTGGCTCGAGCGCGGCAACGCCTGGGAGATTCCCGCCCTGGAAGACGCCGTGGAGGTGCACTTTGGCGGTACTCTCCACGAGGAATGGGAAGACGGCGTCCTGCGGGTGACCCTGGACAATTACAAGACGGTCATCGCCATCCCCTACGATATGCCGGTGGTGGGCTACGATTCGAAGGTGGTGGATACGCTGCGGCTGTGGTCGGCCCGCTCCCCCCACCGGATCGACCTTGCCTCCTTTGGCCGGGGCGACTACGCCCGGGCCATGGAAGAGAAGGAGCTGGCCGAGGTTATTTCGAAGGTGCTCTACCCGGAAGATAACCATTACGAGGGCAAGATGCTGCGGCTTAAGCAGCACTACTTCTTTACATCGGCATCGCTGCAAAACGCCATCAAGGATTTTAAGCGGCTCCATGGCCACGATATGCACCTGCTGCCCGACAAGGTAGCCATCCATATCAACGACACCCATCCGGGTTTGGCCATCCCCGAATTGATGCGTATCTTAATCGACGAGGAGAACCTGTCTTGGGAGGATGCCAGCCATATCACCCGGCGCACCATTGCCTACACCAACCACACCGTGATGGCCGAGGCCCTGGAGCGTTGGCCGCAGAACATGGTGCGCGAGGTGCTGCCCCGCATCTTCTCGATATTGGAGGAGCTTAACCGCCGCCTGTGCGCCGATCTGTTTGAGCAACTCCCCGGCCAGTGGGAGCGGATTGGCTCCATGGCGATCCTGGCCTACGATCAGGTGCACATGGCCAACCTGTGCATTGCCATGAGCCACTCGGTCAACGGCGTGTCCCAGCTCCATGGCGAGATCCTGGTACGGGACACCTTCAGCGATTACGCCCAACTGATGCCGGAGCGTTTTTCCGCCATTACCAATGGCATCACCCCACGCCGATGGCTGATGCTGGCCAACCCGGCCCTTTCGGCCCTGCTGGATGAGTCCATCGGTTTGGGCTGGCGGCAGGACCTGATGCAATTACGCAACCTGCTACCCCTGCGGGAAGACGCCGCCTTCCGCCAGCGGTTCGGCGATATCAAACAACAAAACAAAGAACGTTTTGCCCAATGGATGCTGGACCGCCAAGGGATAAAAATCTGCCCCGACACCCTGTTTGACGTGCAGGCCAAGCGGCTCCACGAGTACAAACGCCAGCTGCTCAACGCGCTGCACATCCTGGTGCTGTACAATCGCATTGTGGACGACAGCTCCTTTAAGATGACGCCACGCACCTTCATCTTTGGCGCAAAGGCATCCCCCGGTTATGTGCGCGCCAAGCAGGTGATCCGTTTTATCAACGCCCTTAGCAAGCTGGTGGCTTCCCATCCCCGGGCCAGCAAAATGCTGCAAGTGGTGTTTTTAGAGAATTACGATGTATCCGCTGCCGAGCTGCTCATGCCTGCTGCCGACGTTAGCGAGCAGCTCTCCACCGCCGGTAAGGAGGCGTCGGGCACCGGCAACATGAAGTTTATGATGAACGGTGCCATCACCATCGGCACCATGGACGGCGCCAACGTGGAGATCTACGAGGAGGTGGGTGTGGATAACATCTACATATTTGGCATGCGCGCCCACGAGGTGGAGTCCCTCTACATTGCGGGCGACTATCGTTCCGCAGTGATTTTTGAAACTAACCAGGAAATCCGCCGCGCCCTCACCATGATGATCGACGGATCGATGACGCCGGACAACCCCACAACTTTCCAGGATTTGTATCACGCATTGCTCTTTGGCGATTATGGGCAAATGGCCGATCCCTACCTGGTGCTCAAGGACTTTGGCTCCTACTCCATGGCCCAGCGCCGCCTGGATACCGACTACGGCCAGCGGGAGAAGTGGCTGCGCATGGCGATTACCAACACCGCGTGCTCGGGGGTGTTTTCGTCGGACAGGACCATTGCGGAGTATAATGAGCGGATTTGGCGGTTGGAGCGGTTGGAGTGAGGAAGGAGGCATTTTCGTTGTGATGCTGTCGAAGGAACAATGCGATAATTTGGTGGAAAATTTTTATATCTGAAGCAACCCGGCCAACTACACACGATTGATGGCCTCAATAGAGCAACTCAAAAGCGGCGTGTTTCACACACGTGATCTGATACCTGTAGAAATTGGCGAGGATGAAACCGCCGCTAAATAAAGGAGACTCCTCTCATGCGCAAGCCCTCGCAAAAAACCCGCAAAGCCCGCATGTGCATGATCGCGTGGGGCAGTTGACGCAGTTCACTAAGAGCGATAGATATGCCGAATCGTACCGCTACGACGCCGTGGGCAACATGAAGCAGAGGGCGTTGACACAGAATGGGCGCACAACGCGCATCAACATGAACCATAATGCGACGAACCGGATGACCAGCATGTCCTCCCCCACCGGCAGAATTCGGAGGCTTAGATACCTTCCCGAGGAGGGGAGGAAGTCAAGCATTCATACCGGAGGTGAATGCATCGTGGTTTATGAATCCGGGAAATTAGAATGCGAGTGTATGTATCGATATGAAATGGAAATAGACTCGATACGATTGCTCAAAGAAATTGCAGGTTTTTTTGACGATCAGACCAATCGTCACATTTTCGATTCAATACCTGTTCAGTTGCCATTTTATGTTGGTTATTCTGGAACCGAACCGCTATCGTGGTATGCGAACAAATGGTATAAATGCAATGTGTGTGGATGCTTGTGGGAAGTAAATAATCCAGATTTTCCTGCTTTCGGCTTTGTAAGGAAGTTCGAGAATGGTCATTATCATCCCAAATAAGCCAGTTGGATTGCGAGTTATTTGCATATTGCCAAATGAAGCAAGAAAAATGGATTTATGCGGGGATTATTCTTGAGAAAAACCATAGGATAGACGTACTATGCCCTGAATGTGGTAAAGCTAATTTAGCTAAGCGCAAGCCCTCCGCAAAAACCCGCAAAGGCCTTGCGCTTTTTTGCGCAATCCGATATGCTGAACGCAACCGTCTCCACAAATCGGCACAGGAGGTCTATATGCTATACCAGAGCCTTGCCCTATTGATCGGCGGAGGCGTTGCCCTGATGGTGACCGCCAACGGGATGCTGGCCGCCCGGTTCGGTTTGTGGGCAAGTACGCTGATCATCCATATGTGCGGGCTGCTTACGGTAAGCGGCATTTTGCTCGTCCGGCGCAAGCCCGTAACCCTGCGCTCCCCCGGTGCGCCTTGGTATCTATACCTGGCCGGTGTGGGCGGCGTGGCCACCACTGCACTCAACAATTTTTGTTTTGAGCCCATGGGTGCGGCGCTGATGCTGGCCATGGTGGTGGTGGGGCAACTGCTGGGCTCCTGCCTGATTGATCACTTCGGTTGGTTTGGCATGAACCGTTATCCCTTCCGGCCGGGCAAGCTAGTTGGTTTTGGGATTATGGCGCTGGGGCTGCTGCTTATGACCCTTTGGCAGCCGGTGGGTTCTGACACTACGCACCAACTGCCTGGGGCGGTGTATGCGATATTGGCCCTGGCCACCGGCGTAAACCTGGCGTTTACCAATACCTTCAACGCCTCGCTGGGCCGCCGCATCGGCGTGTTTCCCGGTACGCTGGTGAACTACCTGGCGGGTTTTGTGGCATCGTTGTTTTGTGTGCTGATCTTTGGCCAATGGGCTTGGGCGGCAGGGGATGCCGGGCACATCGGGCCTTTTCTGTTTATCGGCGGTACTTTGGGCGTGTTGGCTGTGGCGGGCACCAATACGGTATTTCCGCGCATATCGGTGGTGTACGCCACGGTGCTGATGTTTGTGGGGCAAATCGCGGCCGGTATGGTTATTGATGCTGTAGGCGGCATGCCGGTTACGCTGCTGAAAATCGCGGGCTGTACGCTGATCCCGGTGGGCCTGTTGGTGAACATCAGGCTGGACAAAGCAAAAAAAGGAAAAATTTCCCTATGAAAAAAACACTATCGGTTCTCCTCGCTTTTACTCTGGTGCTGGCCCTGCACACCTCTGCGTTGGCTGTGCTGGACGCTGACGCCCTTTTTCAAACGATTGTTGATTCGATGGAAGGGCTGGAGAGTTTCTCCTTTACCCTCACTGATCGCAAAAACATTCGTGGCGAATCCAGCAGCGCGGTAATGACGGGCATTAAGTGGACTGATCCGGTAAGGACAACAGGAATACTCATTTTCTCCGACCCGGAGTATTGGAATTTGGCGTATTACGCGGAGGTAATAGACCGCCAAATGGTGTACTACTTGGATATGTATGGCGTATGGATCAAAACCAGCGAGGAGCTTACCGACTTCATGATGCTAAACGATTACGATCAAACGCTAGCGATAGGCGATTCGACACTGGAGAAAAAAGCCGAGCCTTGGGCGGAACCGATTCAAGGCAGAGAGGTCAACAAACTCACCCTCGCTATCGATTTCCTTTCCCTTGCCGATGCCCATGGCGTGTACCCGTGGTTGCAGGAGTTTATTCCGTCCCTTGCTGCAGTGCAACAGCATCAAGACTTGCCGCCCATGCTGTTTTATTATTATTTGGATGTAGAAACGGGCGAGATTCTGCGCATTGAGCGAGATTTGTCTGCCTTGGTTACGGAGCTGATCAGCATCTTTGAACCAACCTCGGGCGGCAGTCCTGCCGAGCATGTTTCGGTGATGAACATTTGGGATATCAATGCCATTGAGGAGTTTGAAATCCCCGACGAGGTGCGCGCGGCGACACCAATATAAAAGGAGAAACCCCATGACAAAAACCGCTGCCCAATTCCCCACCCTCACTGTGCGTTTGCTGGGTGAGAAGCATTATCGTATTCATTGGGATGGCCCCATGGAAAACGCGCGGTTGTTTGCCAGTACGCAGCCCTATGATCCCTCGCCGTTGTCCCTGGGCACACTGAGTGATCCTGACTATAGATTTCCCTTTAATGGAGAACGCACCTACTTTGCGATTGCGGTGGGAGATTCCCCTACCGTTTGGGC
>WQXF01000009.1 GCA_009784985.1 Clostridia bacterium
GGATGGCTTGGCAAATTTGATGTATTCCGATGGCACTTCGTACCTTTTGGCATTGTACTGCGCATCCACGTTTACGCACCTGTATTTTTCTGGATAATCGACAACCAGCTTGTCCAATCTGCGGATGGTGACTGGGTCGGCAGTGTCAATGACAGCACTTCGCGTTTCTGTATCCCACTGAATGTGAGTTTCTTGCTCGGCCCGAGTGAGACTATACATCGGTAACCTGCCCTCCTTTCACGCGTTCCTCTAGCCAGCGTTCCAGCGCCTCCAGCGGAATGACAATGCGACGTGGGCTGATTTTCACCGCTGGAAAGCCTTCCATGTGGATTAACTGGTAGGCGCGGTTTCGGCCAACCCCTAGGTATCGCGCTAATTCAGTGGCGTTGATTGCTTTCCGGTCAATCATCTGCTTTCCTCCTCAAAAGTATCATCTTGTCCCTTGCAATACCGGCAAGGCCATGGTATCATAAATGTGCAACAAAAAAAATAAATATTCGTTGCAGATTCCGTTGCAGGGGGTGGTTACGTGGCACTTACACCAAGTGATTGTTTGGAAAAGAGAACATCACAGATATTCGTTTGCGACGTTTGGCCCTGTGATACGTTTTCTCTTGTTCCACTGGACGGCGTGCCGTACATAATCGCCACCGGCAAAATACCCTGGCCAATAAACGCCGATCATCTAATTATTGGTGACACCAGCATTTTGCTTTCGCTTTTGGATTTGCATAGTAGACTCATGCCAGCAAAAAACCTCGACCGAAGAAATATCGCGAATTATGAAAATGAGTGTTCTACCGCTGATATAGAAATTATATGCCGATGGTGTGAAAAACATGGAAGCCCCTTTCCTCCTGTGAAAGCAAATGACTGGATCGGCATTAGGTTGGGTGATTTTCGGATAAAATTGAACAGATTGTACCGTGCGTACGACACTTGGCGAGGAATTGCCTTGGAAGCAGACAAAACGGAAGCAGAAAAGGAGCAACTCCAAGACAAGCTTAATACACTTAACCGTTGCCCGATATACATCCACGTAGATTATTCATTATCTGCACCGCGTCTCTTTTTTAGGTGTATGACTATGTTTGATTTAGCGCACACACAACTATCTTTTATGGCAGCATCTCAACTTGATTGGTCGCTAGCCATATGCGATAACTGTTCATTACCTTTTGCGAAACACCACGGAAATCAGAAGTTATGTCCGCACTGTAATCAAACAAGATACCAAGCATGCAGAGATCGAAAAAGAAAGGAGCGAAAGAAAAATGCCCAAGAGAGCCAACAATGAAGGTAGCATTCGCCGTCGCCCGGATGGGCGCTGGGAAGCGCGATATACACTAGGCCGCGATCCGGGCACTGGGAAGCAGGTACAGAAGTCGATCTATGGCGACACACAGAAGGAAGTACGCCAGCGCCTCCAGCAGGTTGCGACGGCAATTGATGAAGGAATCTTCGTACAGCCCTCAAAAATGACTGTAGGGCAGTGGTTGGATATTTGGCAAAAGGAGTATTTGGGCGGTGTGAAGCCCGCTACAGTCGTTTCCTACGGCCAGCAGGTCAAGAACCATATCATGCCCGCCCTGGGCGCGGTGAAACTATCTGCGCTACACGCCGCGCCGATTCAGAAGCTTTATAACGACTTGCAGATTGAAGGGCTTTCCCCAAAGACCATAAAGAATGTGCATGGTGTGCTGCATCGAGCATTGAAGCAGGCGGTAATACTGGGGTATATTCGGGCGAATCCATCCGATGCTTGCACATTACCGCGCATAGAAAAAATCGCCATACAGCCGCTTGACAGCCCCGACATAGAGGCTTTCCTGAATGCTCTTCGAGGTGCTCCTATGGCGTCACTGTTCACCGTAGATGTGTTTACCGGCATGCGCCTTGGCGAAATTCTGGGCTTACAATGGCCCTGTGTAGACTTCACACGCGGCACGATCTTGATTGATAAGCAACTCCTACGGCCCCGACAAAAGGGGGATAACTTCCGCTTTGGCCCTCTCAAGAATGACAAGCCGCGCGTTGTCACTCCTGCCCCCTTTGTCATGCAAGCGTTGCGGGAGCGACGCCGCGAACAAATGGAGCAAAAGCTGCGTGCAGGCTGTGCGTGGAATGAAAGCGTATTCCCCGATCTGGTTTTCACCAACGCTGTGGGCAAGCACCTGAACTATAATATCGTACAGCGCCATTTTAAGCAGGCTCTAAAGCGTGCAGGCATTCCCGAGAAACGATTTCACGATTTACGTCACACATATGCGGTTTCCTCTCTACGGGCGGGTGACGATGTAAAGACCGTACAAGAGAACCTAGGCCACCACACGGCGGCTTTTACGCTCGATCAATATGGGCATGTTACCGAAAGCATGAGACGCGATAGCGCGGCCCGCATGGAAGCCTTCATTCGAGGACTAAAAACCGGCCGATAGAACCGCGTAAGGGTAAACTGAAGGGTAAAACAGCATTTTAGTGCAATAGAAAAGCCCTGCATCCGTTGAGATACAAGGCTTTCTTCATAGTGCGGTCGACGGGACTTGAACCCGTACCCTCTCGGACACGCCCCTCAAACGTGCGCGTATGCCGGTTCCGCCACGACCGCATGCCCGTTGGCGACATGCATTAGTATAAGCAGCTTGCAGGGTTCTGTCAAGTCAGGATTCGCCAAACTCAAACTCCGCGGAAAAATCCAAAGTGGAAAAATAATCCTGGGGCGTTTGGGCGCGGCGGATCAGGCGCACATCGCCGTTTTGGCACAGCAGCAGCTCGGCGGCGTGGAGCTTGCCATTATAGTTGTAGCCCATGGCCGAGCCGTGGGCGCCGGTGTCGTGGATTACCAGCAGGTCGCCGGTGTCGATCTTAGGTAGCGCGCGATCTACGGCGAATTTGTCGTTGTTTTCGCACAGCGAGCCCACCACGTCATAGGTGTGATCGTTGGGTGCGCCTTCTTTTCCGGCCACCGTGATGTGGTGATACGCGCCGTACATGGCCGGGCGTATCAGGTCTACGGCGCTCGAATCCACGCCGATGTACTCCTTGTGGATGTGCTTGGCATGGATGGCACGGGTCACCAGGCAACCGTGGGGGCCGGTCATAAACCGGCCAAGCTCGGCGCACAGAGCCACACCGCCCATGCCTGCGGGCACCAATATTTGTTCGTAGGCCTGGCGCACACCCTCGCTGATGCGTTGGATATCGCTGGGCTGCTGCTCCGGGCGATAGGCCACGCCGATGCCGCCCGACAGGTTGATCTGGGTGATCCGCGCCCCTGTCCGGCCTTGCAGTTCCGCCGCCAGTTGAAATAGGATGCGGGCCAGCTCGGGGTAGTAGGCGTCCCCGGCGGTGTTGCTGGCCAGGAAGGCATGGAGGCCAAATTCCTCCACACCCAGCGTTCGCAAATGCGTAAAACCTTCGGCCAGCTGCTGCCGGGTGAAGCCAAACTTTGCTTCTTGGGGGGTGTCCATGATGTCGTTGCCCACGGCAAACTCGCCGCCCGGATTGTACCGGCAGCTGATTTGCGACGGAAGCCCGGCCACATCCCGCAAAAAATCGATATGGGTGATATCGTCCAGATTGATGTGTGCGCCCAATGCCATGGCCAGCCGGTATTCCTCCGCCGGGGTCTGGTTGGAAGAGAACATGATTTTCTCCGGCGGAAAACCACAGGCCTTGGCCAGGAGCAGCTCGGTATAACTCGAACAATCCACGCCGCAGCCCTCCTCCTTTAGGATCTGGAGGATAAAGGGATTGGGCAGCGCTTTTACGGCAAAAAACTCACAAAAGCCCGGATTCCACGCAAAAGCTCGGCGCAAGGCCCGGGCGCTCTGGCGGATGCCGCCCTCATCATAAAGGTGAAAGGGCGTGGGATAGGCCTTTGTGATCTCCAACAATTGCGCATGGGAAACAAAGGGTGTTTTCATCGGATTCTCCTTTACGCTCACATAAACATAGTATACCATACAAAAGTACGATATAAAAGTAACAGTTGACAGCTTCTTCTGTGTTTGTTATCCTAAAAGCAAATACATAACCTAAGGAGGATGGACTAACTTGAAGAAACTGTTGATCACGCTTCTGACCTTGGTGCTGGTGGTTGCGCCCATGGCCTCGTTCGCTTCCGAAATCGCTGTGTCCGGCGACGTCTATCATGGCTTTGGCGCCACCGCCGTTCATCGCCTGGGCCCGGGCAGGGACGCGTCCGAGACCCCGAGGTACTCCGTCAACATTTCCATGGCTTCCGTACTGTTTGACGCCGAGGGGCGCATATTGTACGTGCAGGTGGATGTGTACGAGTTCGGCACCCCCAATTATCCGAGCGCGACCTTCCCGAAGTTCTCCGGCTGGCCGGGCACCGAAGGCTACAACGTGGTTGATCCCGAAACCCGTGAGGTGATCGGCGTTTCCGAAAATACCCCCGAACTGTTCGCGCAGGAAGTGGACAATTGGACCACCAAGCGCGAGCGCGGCGATTCCTACGCCATGAGGCCGGACGACCCGAGCATGGAGTGGGACAAGCAGATGGACTTTTTCGAAGAGTGGATGGTAGGGCAGACCGTGGCCGAGGTTCGCGCGTGGAACGACAGGTTCACCAACCCCCGCAACGGCCGCGTCTTGAATCCGACTATGGATGAGGAGCAGCAGCATGAGGATGATCTGGCGGCGTTGGCAGCGATGACCGAAGAAGAGATCGCGATGTTGACCGACATGGTGTCCGGCGCCACCATGGCCCTTACCGATCCCCATGGGCTGATGCTGGAAGCCGTTGAGAAGGCGTACGAGAACCGCGTGCTGGTGTTCAGCGCCGGGAACTAATGCCACTGAACTAGTTTGGCAAAACAATCAAGGCCGCTGTCGGGTTGACAGCGGCCTTTGGTTATATGTATCAATCGCCCCTACTACGCCGTGGCAACTAAAATATTACAGGACCAGTTGTCCGATCGGCGAGGTAGAATCCCCCCGCCACTGCGGTGGCCCTCTCCTCAATTCGCCATTGTCGCGCTGTGGCGCTCTGTGGCTCATTGGCCTTCCGCGCCGTCTCATCGCGCCACTGGCGCGACGGCGCTTCGGCCCCCTTTAACAAGGGGGGCAAGGGAAGGATGGCCAGTTTGCTTGTGTAACCCCTGCCTCCCTTGTTAAAGGGAGGGGGACCGCCGCAGCGGTGGAGGGATTCCGTGCCCAGCGGCATCGGCAAAAACGCAAAGTATTAGTTGTTATAGCACCCTACATCTCGTTCTAATTCCTATTATTGTACCGGGGCGGATTACACAGCTCATCTGCCGGTATGTTCTGGCTGGCGGCCTGGGATAACCTGATGGGCAGCGTGCCGGGCTTGGCGTATACGCAACCCTCCAGATGATACATGGAATCATCGGCCTCTACCACCAGCGGGTAAATATCTTGCTGTATAAATTGGGAGGTGGTGGGTTGGGCCATAACCGGGTTGGGCCGGCCAAACAGGCTGAGCGCCCCGGCCAACATGCAGGCCGTAAGCGCCGTGGCGGTGATGGATATCAGCAGCTTTACCGACCAATGCCAGCGGTACCGCTCATGCCAAAGGTGATAAAGCCCGACGGGTAGGCAAATTGCCATCCATCGTGCCAGCTCACCATAAGGCATGCGCCTGCGTCGGTACACCCTGGGCATCGTGATCTTACACCTCCGGCGAATGATAACGAAAAAACACTATATATAGTGCCTCGTGTCAGGATATGACGCTCTTATTGTATATCATTATATATTTCCTTGTAAATAGCATTTTGCCGCCAAAACGTAAACAATTTGTAAACTTTGTTACAGAATTGTTTTGGAATATCTACAAATTGGGTTTTTGTGAATTTTGGGCACAAGATGTAGTGTTGAGCGCCCCAAATTGCGTCCTGAAATGGGTCCATTGTATCCTTGTTGCAGGCTCATCTTAAAAGTGCTATACTTTGGAGGCTATGGGGATTGGAGGAATGGGTCATGTTGGGCCGGCGGTTGGTGGCGATGGTGGCGCTGTGCACGCTTTTTGCGTGTACTTTCGTTACCGCCGCCCAGGCGCTGGACTTGCATCGAAATGCCTTCGGCGCGGCAACCGACGGCGAAGATGTCTATTTTTTGACTGCCAGCCAAAACACATGGTCTATTCACTCGGCACGCCGTATGCTGGCCGGAGAATCGCCTGTGGTTGAGCTGCCTGAAGGAACGGAACCCTATGGTATGCTCTACGCCTGTGGCGAAGCGGTGTGGTATGCGCGCTACAGCCAGGAGCTGCGCGCCGAGCTGGAGGGCCAGACCCGGGCCGCCCTGGAATTTGTGCGCTATGAGCTGGCAACCGGCCAGGAAAAGCTGCTGGTAACCGATGCCGATCCCGACGCCCTATTTCCCATGGACGGGCACACCCTGAGTTACCTGCCCTGGGGAGACGAGCATTCCTTGGCTACCGCCGATTTTGTAACACAAACCGACTTGCTCACCCTGGAAGTGGAGGATTCGCTGATATGGGATGCCGCCCAAATCGACGGCGCGCTCTATTTGCTGCTCTACAACCCGGCGCACGATTACGAAGCCCTGTACCGCATTGCCGATGACGGTGCGGAAAGGCTTCCCGAGCCCGAGCCCAAGCCGGGGGTAAGCTGGCTCCAAGGAAACTATCGCGTATATGCCACCGGGGAAGGTGATTTTTTCGCCGCGCCCCTATCGGCTCCGAGCTGGGGCTACCCGTTGCCCATGGGCGGGGAACAAGACGATGTGTATTACTTTGGCGATTACCGGTGGATATGCCAGGTGGAGCCCGGCAATGTGGCGCGGCTGTACCGAATCCCCTTGGCCGAGAATGAGCAGATCTATTATTTGGAATACGACGCCCTACCCCAGCAGCCTTTTGTGCGAGGAGCCGGCGCCCATGAGATGATCACCCTGGACCGGCGCGGGCGGTTGTTAAGCATTGACGCGGATTTTTCAGCCCTCACCCAGGTGGCGCAGTTGGAATACACCACGTTGTTTTCCGCAGTGGAGTGGCTGTGGGCCCTTCCCTTCCCCGACTTTGTGTTGATGCTCGGTTACTCCGCCGATGCCCATGGCGCGCCCCAGGGGCTTGAGTACCCGCCAGATACAGCACGGGTGGTGCGCCGGGGCGAGGGGATGGAAGACGGGCCTTTGGTATTTCCGTCGCAAACGATGCCCATACCCGCGGACTATTAATAGAGTTGATAAAAACGGAGGATTCTATGGAGCCTGCTTGGATCAGGATTTTTCGCCGATTGCGTGCCCTTTCCGATACCCCATGGTTGTTGGCGATGCTGGCCGTGCTCACCCTGTGTTACCCGTTGGGTGCGCCCGCCCTGTGGCTGATGGTGGTTGTGCTGGTTGCCCTATGCTGTGTGGGCAGCCTTCCATCCTTGGCGGCGGCTTACGTGTTTCTTTTTTTGTTTGACAACATGCTGCCTTTTCCGGCCCTGGGGGGCTCCCTGGCCCGGGTGCTGCAGGCCGGTATCGCCTTGCGCGCCGCCTTGCTGTTGATAAAGGCACGGGCAAAACCCGATCGGTTTATGCTTTTTGCCGCGCTGTTTACCGCCGTCGCGTGCGCCATCAGTTTTATCATAAAGGGATTGGTGGGCGATAGCCTAAGCTTTGCCATCAACATGCTGGTGCTGCTGGCGCTGCGCGCCGCCTTGCGTACAGACAATCAAGCCAGCGGCCTATTTCAACGGTTGACGCGGGTATATGTGGCATCGGCGGTAACGGCGGTGGTGTTTGGTGTGGTGTACAATCGCTTTTTTGTGGTAGGCGCCGCCATGGTGATTCGCTTTCTGGGCACCCACGAGCCGAACTTTATGGCCATGTTTTTGAATGTGGCCGTTATCCTGTGGCTGATGCTGCCCCGGCCCAATGTACGCCCCGCTTTTTTATGGCCGCTGGATGCCGTGACGCTGGGTGTGCTGCTGGGCGGCCTGGTGATGACCGGCAGCCTTACCGGCTTTGCGATTGCGGGCTGCATGTTGCTGATTTGTGGCGCAGGCGCCTGCCGTGGCCGCAACTTAAAGCTTTTTGCCTTGCGATTATTCTGTGGCGGGTTGGTGGCGGCGGTGGTGGTGATTGGAGGGCAGCATTCAACCCTGCTCCGGCCCCAGCACGAACGGGACATCTACAACCTGCGAACCTCCACCGGCAGCGCCGATGCGGACACCCCCATCTACATCGCCGAGGAAACATACCGTACCTTGCGGGCCGCTGGCGAGCCGGTGGAGCCCCATCTGCTCACCGCCGCCCAATGGAGGGCGTATCGCGAAGAACATGGCATCGAGCGGATGGCTCCGCGCCCGAGGGACGTGGAGCATCTGCTGCAAGACGGTTTTGCCCAAACCCTTCGCCGTGTGCCCATACTGGGCAATCGGCTCTACACCGCGTTGGGTTATGCCCGGCTATACGGGCTGGACGTGGCCACATCGGGCCGGTGGGGTTTGATCACCGAAAAGTTGCGTGACTTTGCCGCGCAGCCAGCCTGGCAGAAGCTGCTTGGGCGGGGGCCTGATCCTGAAATCACGTACTTCCCCATGTTTCAAACCTTCGGTTATTCCCACAATAGCTATTTGGATATGCTTACCGGTTTTGGCGCTATTGGCCTGGGGCTGCTGCTGTGGTGGTTTGTACGCACCGCAAGGCGAGGGCAGTTCTTAGGTTTGCCGGTAGAGCAGGAATGCCACCAGGCGCTGACCCTAGCGCGGATTGCGTTGCTGCTGCATGCCGCTACACTGACCATGCATTTAAACCGTGTATTTCTGTTTTTCTTTATGGGATAAATCGTAAATCGAAAGGACTGTCGCCATGAAACTGGGAGTCGTAGGTTTGCCCAACGTGGGCAAAAGCACACTGTTTAACGCCATTACCCAGGCACGGGCCGAAGCCGCCAACTATCCCTTCAGCACCGTGGAGCCCGATACCGGCATAGCAGCCGTGCCTGATCCTCGGCTAGATGCGTTATCCGCGATGTATCAACCTAAAAAAACCACCCCGGCGGCCGTGGAGTTTGTGGACATCGCCGGGTTGGTGAAGGGTTCCAGCTGGGGCGAAGGGCTGGGCAACAAGTTTTTGTCTCACATCCGCGAAGTGGACGCGCTGGTGCATGTGGTGCGCTGCTTTGAAGATGAAAACATCATGCATGTGGATGGCGATATCGACCCAGCCCGGGATATCGAGACTGTACAGATCGAGTTGATCGCCGCTGACCGGGAGACCGTGGCCCGCCGGTTGGAGAGGGCCAGCAAAATGATCAAAACCGGCGAGCGCAAGTACCAAGACGAAGCTGACACCGCCACCCAACTCGCCGCTCATCTGGACAATTTGTTGCCCGCCCGCACTTGCCCCCTTTCTCCGGCCCAGGCCGAGATCGTGCGCGGCTGGTTTTTGCTCACCACCAAGCCTGTGCTCTACGCCGCTAACATCGGCGAGGCCGATTTGGGATCGGATGTGGACGGATTATCCTGGCTTCAGCAAGTGCGCGCCATCGCCGATTCCGAAGGAGCCGAGGTGCTGGTGATCTGCGCAAAGATCGAGGAAGAGATCGCCCACATGGAGCCCGAGGAAAAAGAAGAGTTTTTACAGGAGCTGGGCATCGGCCAATCCGGCCTCAACCGCCTGGTTTCCGCCTGCTACAAGCTGCTGGGCCTCATCAGCTTTTTAACCGTTGGGGCCGATGAGTGCCGGGCCTGGACCATCGTACGCGGCACCCGCGCCCCTCAAGCCGCCGGCAAAATTCACAGCGATTTTGAGCGGGGCTTTATCCGCGCCGAAGTGGTGCCCTATGCCGAGCTGGCCGCGGCGGGCAGCATGGCCGCCTGCAAAGAGAAGGGCTTGGTGCGCTCCGAGGGCAAGGCTTATGTGATGCAAGATGGGGATGTAACGCTGTTTCGGTTTAATGTGTAAAAAGCCAGGCGAACAGCCAACGAAATCCTACTTGCTTCCCCGCGGCTTTTTCGTTATAATACACGGGTATCATTTGACGGAGCGAGAGGAAGAGTAACAATCATGCAAAAAAATATCAAAAAATGGATTCAACTCATCGCGATCATGCTCGCGATGGTCATGCTGGCCGGATGTAACCTGATCGCCACCGACCGGGAGCTGGACGCAAAAATGACGGTGCTGGAAGTCGGCGGTGAGCCGGTTACCAAGGCCGAACTTGCTGACATGTGGGTTAACGTGATGAATTATTGGTATCAAATGCTTGGGGGGCAGATAGACACTAATTCTCCCGAGGTAAGGCAAGATGCGTTGGAGCAGGCTATCGACGCCGTGGTTGCAGAGCGTGTCGTGGTGCAAAGGGGCATGGCCCTGGGCTTAGATCAGTTTACCGAAGAGGAGCTGGCTGAGTTGGAGGCTGAGGTGCAAACCCAGTGGGACGAATATGCTGACCGTGTGCGGGAGGAATACTTTGCTGCCTCCGAGTTGGAAGGCGACGCACTTACCGAGGCCATCGATGCCCAGTTGGAAGAGATGGGCCTCACGCAGGAGTCCATGCTAGACACCCTCAAGGACCGAAAGATTCCTGACCGCGTGTGGGAATATACCGTCCAAGATGTGGTGGTAACGCCCGAAGAGGTGGCCCAGGAGTACCAAGGTTTGGTGGACGAGCAGAAGGCCGCCTATGAACTGGACATCACCGCCTACGCGTCAGACAGAATGGGCCGCCAGACCATCTACTTTGTGCCCGCAGGCTATCGCTACGTAAAGCATGTGCTGCTCCGGATCGACGCCGAAGCCAGCGCCCATATTAACGCCATAGAGGCCGAGCTGAGCACGTTGTTCGGCACCCTTGGAACCACCCAGGCGGCCTTAAGGGATCTTGAGCCCCCGGCGACCGAACCTACAGACGAAGAAGAAATACCTACACCTACTCCCGAACCTCTCACCGAGGAGGAGACCGCCGAACGCGCCGAGACTGTAGCGGTGCTCCAGGCGCAGATCACCGAGCTTGAAGAGGCCATCGCCACCAAGCAGGCCGAGTTGGAGCTAGCCCAGGCCGAGGCCTTTGATGCCCTTTCCCTCCGGGTGGAGGATGTAAAAAGCAAGATCGACCTGGGCCTTAATTTTGACAGGGTGATCGAAACCTATGGCGAAGACACCCGCATGACCGCTGAGCCCTTTAAGTCCAAGGGGTATCCGGTGATCGAGGGGTTGCAAACCCACGATCAGGCCTTCGGTCAGGCCTTCCAAGACGCGGCCATGGCCTTGGAGCAGGTGGGGGATGTGTCCGATCCGGTCCAATCCGGCTTTGGTTTCCACATCATCAAGTATGTGAGCGACTCCGTGGAGCACGAGGTTGGGCTGGACGCGGTACGCGAAGAAATGACCGAAAGCCTGCTTACCAACAAACAAAACGAAGTGTATCAGCAAGAGCTGAATCAATGGATCGAAGGTACCAAGGTGCGGCGGTTCAACAACCGCATGGACTTTATTTGATCGGGAAAACCAACCGTTCAAGCCTAAGCGCTTCGCAATTGCGGGGCGCTTTTTCCATGCTTTGTCGTGGCGAGAATTTCCATGGCAAAATGCCTGGGATAATTGCGCTTTAGCCCTGTTTCTGCCGCATAAAAGCCACCCAGCGCTTGCATACTAGGGACAAAGTTGGCTACCGTCGTCAACCCATTGCAAGGAGGGCGTTCACTTTGAGGGCAACTGGAATTGTACGCAGGATCGATGAACTGGGCAGAGTGGTTATACCAAAGGAAATCCGCCGCACACTGCGAATTCGCGAGGGCGACCCGCTGGAAATCTACACCGACCGCGATGGCGAGGTCATACTCAAAAAGTATTCCCCGATTGGCGAAATCTCATCCTTCGCCAAGGATTACACCGAGTCGCTGTTTCGCTCCTTGGGGCATATCGCCTGCATCTGCGATCGCGACATGGTGGTGGCCGCCTCGGGCGTCTCCAAAAAGGAGCTGTGGGATAAACCCATCAGCCGCGATTTGGAGAGCGTGATCCAAAACCGCCAGCCGCTAACCATCAACCGTTCCAGCGGCGGCAAGGTGTTTGCCATCACCAACGAAGAAGACGCCGCGCCCTACACGGCGCAGGTGGTGTGCCCCATCATTGCCGACGGGGAGTCCATCGGCGCGGTGCTGTTGCTCAGCCGTGAGCAGAACACCAAAATGGGCGATACCGAGATGAAGGTGGCCGAAACCACCGCCAGCATCGTGGGCAGGCAGATGGAGCAGTAGCCTTCCCATGGGGAAGAGATGCACGAGAGCCAAAAAATCGGGAGCCCACCGTGGCCGGATAGGTTACGGAAAGAGGCTCCTTTTCGTTGCGTATCCTGTATTCATATGGTATACTAGATGTGATTTTACTGTGGGAGGAGCCCCATGGCTCAAGTTCAAAGCCCCAAAAAGAAAAAACTAACAGTAGTCGGCCTGAACGACTGCCCCGACATACTGACCCTGGGCACCGAGCGCGCCATGATGGACGCCGATTGTTTGGTGTTACGGACGGGGCGGCATGCCGTGGCCGCATGGCTGGTGGGCCGCCGTGTGGTATTCCACACCCTGGACGCACTGTACGCCGAGTGTGCGGATTTTGACGACCTGTGTGAACGGGCGGCCCAATCCTTGCTGGAGCGGTTGGAGGCCCATGAATCCCTTTGTTACGCCGTGAGCGACCCCGCCCAGGATGCCACCGTGGAACGGCTCATCGCCTTGCTGCCGGAACATATCAATCTGCGGGTGTTGCCCTGCGTGTCCAAAAGCGCTTGCTTGCAAGCCAGCGCCTTATCTGCCAGGCAGGGCTTCGGCGCCCATCGCGTGGCCACGGCCACGGAGTTGCCCCGGCTGCAGCAGGATCCTGATCTGCCCCTGTGCATCACCGAAATCGACAGCCGCTTGCTTGCATCCCAAGTGAAGCTTTGGTTAATGGAACGGTATCCGCCCCAGGTGCCAATCTTTTTTTCGATGCCCGAAAAGGGTGATCTTAGCACCATGCGGAGCATCCCCGTGGAGGAGTTGGACCGCCAGCCAGCCTATTCCCACGCCGCTTCCCTTTGGGCGCCAGCCTTGGATTTTACGCGCCGTGAGCGGTTTGGTTTTGCCGATCTGGTGCAAATCATGGAAACCCTGCGCGGGCCCGGCGGTTGCCCCTGGGATCGCGAGCAGACCCATCGGAGCTTGTGCCAGCACCTGATTGAGGAAGCCTACGAGGCCGTGGACGCCGTGGATGGCGGCGATCCCGACGCTCTGACCGATGAGCTGGGCGATGTGCTGCTCCAGGTGGTATTCCACGCATCCATTGGGGCGCAGCACAGCGATTTTGCCATCGACGACGTAACCACCGGCATCTGCCGCAAGCTGATCTCCCGCCACGCCCATATATTTGGCGACGTCCAATGCGATACCGCCGCCCAGGTGCAGCGTAGCTGGGACGAGATCAAGCGGCGGGAGCGCGGCCAAACCACCCAGGCCCAAACGCTGGCCGGTGTGCCCAAGTACCTCCCGGCCTTGATGCGGGCCTCCAAGGTGCAAAAAAAGGCGGCCAATGTGGGATTCGATTGGGTCCGTGCCCAAGACGCCCTAGACAAAGTGCTGGAGGAGGCCGCCGAATTACGCGCCGAGTTGGACGAGGCCAACGATCCCCAAGAAGAAGCGGGCGATCTGCTGTTTGCCGCCGTCAACGCGCTGCGGCTGGCAGGGGTGGAGCCTGAGCTGGCGCTGAACGCCGCCACCGAAAAATTCGTGAGCCGTTTTGAGCGGATGGAGCAGCTGATTGTGCAGGAAAATGGCCAGCTAGAGGGCTTGACCTTGCCCCAAATGGACGCATATTGGGAGCGGGTGAAGGGCATGGAATCCAAAAAATGAACGAACTCTACAAAAAGCGCGGAGAATGAAGGAATTGCTGGATTTTCGGCGAATACAGAATTCCGAACTTATCGGTTCAAGCTCTGCAATGCAGGAGCGATAAATAAAGGAGGAAATTTACATGAACAAGACCGAACTGAGCGCGGCCGTAGCCGCCAAGGCAGATCTAACCCGTAAGCAGGCCGAAGCTGCCGTCAATGCCGTGGTAGAAACGATTGGTGAAACCCTTACTGCTGGCGAGAGGGTGCAAATCGTGGGCTTCGGTACTTTCGAGGTCAAGAACCGCCCGGCTCGCAAAGCTCGCAATCCGCGCACCGGCGAAGAAATCAACATTGCCGCTTCCAAGGCTCCGGTGTTTAAGGCCGGCAAGGGCCTGAAGGACATCGTAGACGTCTAAGCTTTTTGTGAGGCGCTGAGCCCGTGCAGCTTTTGCGCGGGCTTTTCTGAAATACGAGCTTTTCTGTTTAAATAGGAGGAACCCATGCGGCTGGATAAATACCTAAAGGTGTCCCGCATCATCAAGCGGCGTTCTGTGGCCAAAGAAGCCGGGGACGGCGGGCGTGTAACCATCAACGGTAAACCGGCCAAGCCCGCCTCAGAGGTAAAACCGGGCGACGTGCTGGAGATCCGGTTTGGCGATAAATACAACCGGTACGAGGTGCTGGCCATCAACGAGCGGGCCGCTAAGGCCGAGGCATCGTCCATGTATCGTGTGGTATTTGGCGAGGATGACTTATGAATTGGGCGGTACTCGTGGCAGGCGGGCGGGGGACCCGTTTGGGCCTGCCCCACAACAAGGCCTTTGAACCCCTGCTTGGGGAGCCGATGCTGGTCCTGTCGTTACGTGCCTTGCTTAACAGCAGCGCCTTCGGTGGCGTAACGGTGGTGGTGGGCGCGGGCGAGATATCCCAAACCGAGGCGCTGATCGCCGATGGCGCAGCCGCCGATGTACCCCTGCTTGTGGTAGAGGGGGGCAATGACCGGCAGGCCTCGGTACGGAACGGCCTGACCGCCATGCCGCCTGAGGTTACCCACGTGGCCGTACACGACGCGGCACGCCCCTTGGTGACGCCTGAAGTCATTGCGGCCTGCCTTGCTTCAGCATTGAAGTTTGGAAGCGGTGTGGCGGCGGTGCCCCTCAAGGACACCATAAAGTGGGTGGATGACAAAGGCATGGTGTGCGAAACGCCGACGCGATCTAATCTGCGCGCGGTGCAAACCCCCCAAGCTTTTTGCGCCTCGTTGCTAAAGGAGGCCCACGAATGTGCGCGGCAATCTGGCCTGCACGCCACCGACGACGCCGCCCTGGTAGAAGCCATGGGTGTGTCCGTCCGGCTGGTGGAAGGCGACAGCGGAAACATCAAGGTCACCACACCGGAGGATATCGCCATTGCCGAGGCCCTGCTGGCCCAACGAAAGCCGTTTTGCCCATCCTTCCGGATCGGCCAGGGTTACGATGTCCATAGGTTGGTGGAGGATCGCCCATTGATCCTGTGCGGCGTACACATCCCTTGGGAGCGCGGGCTGCTGGGCCACAGCGACGCCGACGTAGCCGCCCACGCCCTGTGCGATGCGGTGTTGGGCGCCGCCGGGCTGGGGGATATCGGCCAGCACTTTCCGGATACGGATCCGGCCTATGCCGGGGCGGATTCGCTGCTGCTGCTGGCACAGGTTGTGCGAAAAGCCGCCGGCGCGGGGTATGACCTGGGCAATGCGGATGTAACCATCGTGGCGCAGCGGCCCAAACTAAAGGATTTTATGCCCCAAATGGCGGATAACCTGGCACGGGCCTTGGGCGTAAACAAATCGCTGGTCAACGTAAAGGCTACGACTACAGAGGGATTGGGCTTTGAGGGCCGGGGCGAAGGCATCTCCGCCCAGGCCGTGGCGTTATTAATCAAAAGGGAGCAATGAAAATGGCAGTAGAAAAAACCATGGACAAAATCGTGGCCCTGTGCAAAAATCGCGGGTATGTTTTCCCAGGATCGGAAATTTACGGCGGCTTGGCCAATACCTGGGATTACGGGCCCCTGGGCGTGGAGTTTCAAAACAACGTAAAAAAGGCCTGGTGGCGCAAATTTGTGCAAGAGAGCAAGCACAATGTGGGCGTGGATTGCGCAATTTTGATGAACCCCCAGGTGTGGGTGGCCTCCGGCCATGTGGGCAACTTTAACGATCCGCTGATGGACTGCAAGGCCTGCAAGGCCCGGTTCCGTGCCGATAAGCTGATCGAAGATTTTGGCGTGGCCAAGGGTGAAGAGATACTCGCCGATGGCTGGAGCAACGACCGGATGGAGGGTTACATCGCCGAGCAAAAGGTACCCTGCCCCACCTGCGGCAAGCATGATTTTACCGGCATCCGCAAATTCAACATGATGTTTAAAACCTTTCAAGGCGTTACCGAAGAAAGCGCCAACGAAATCTATCTGCGTCCCGAAACCGCCCAAGGCATATTCGTAAACTACAAAAACACGCTGCGCAGTACCCGCCGCAAACTGCCCATGGGTATCGCCCAGATTGGCAAAGCCTTCCGTAACGAGATCACACCGGGCAATTTTACCTTTAGGACGCGGGAATTTGAGCAAATGGAGCTGGAATTCTTCTGCAAGCCCGGCGAGGATTTGCAATGGTTCGACTACTGGCGCGGGTTCTGCCGGGACTGGCTGCTCTCCCTGGGCATGAAAGAGGAGCATCTGCGCCTGCGCGATCACAGTGCGGAAGAGCTGTCTCACTACTCAAAGGCCACCACCGACTTTGAGTATCTATTTCCCTTTGGCTGGGGCGAGCTGTGGGGCATTGCCGATCGCACGGATTTTGACCTAAAGCAACATCAGGAGCACGCCAACGAAAATATGGAGTACCTCGATCCCGTAACCAACGAACGCTACGTGCCATATGTGGTCGAGCCCTCCCTGGGCGTGGGCCGCGCGGCTCTGGCCTTTTTGTGCGATGCCTACGATGAAGAAGAGATCGCCGAGGGCGACACTCGTGTGGTGCTGCGCCTGCATCCCGCCCTGGCCCCGTACAAGGCATCGGTACTGCCGCTGCAAAAAAATAAGCTGGGCGAGCTGGCCGGTTCTGTGTACGACAAACTGGCCAAGCGGTTCAGTGTAGAATACGACGATACCGGCTCCATCGGCAAGCGCTACCGCCGCGCCGACGAGATCGGCACGCCCATGTGTATCACCGTGGACTTTGACACCGTGGAAAACGGCACCGTAACCGTACGCGACCGGGATACCATGGAACAGATACGCCTGCACATCGATGAGTTGGCGGCCCATATCGAAGAGAGAATCGATTTTTAGGACGGAACCCCTCCACCGCTCACGCGGTTCCCCTCCCTTTGGTAAGGACTACGACATGCAAATTAGCCGTTCGTGCTCTGCCTCTTTCGCCAAAGAAAGAAGGGTTGTCGTAGCGGGGGGGGGCCATGAAATGGTGCTTGCTGCCTATCGAATCTACTAATTCTACCACCGATTATCTGTTGGACATTGAAAGGAGGATTTCTTTAAAATGAAAATACATGTAAGAACTACATGGATAATGAGTGTAATTTGTTTTGCTTCGTTATTAGGGGCATGGTGTTTAAGAGACAATACGTTTGAGTTGAGTATTTGTGCGGGCTTATTTGCAAGCGGAGTGCTTGTCCTTATTTCATCTATTGTGGCATATTTTGTTGAAAAACGTGAAGCTTTACTCTTTCTATCCAAAAGCATTGCAAAATATCAAAATGCAATATTAGATTTTATGCTTGATGATTCCCCTTTCCCTACTTGTGTTCTTTTGACCTTTCACAAGAAGCTATATAATATTCGAGCAGTTTACGATAACGACGTTGACATTACTTTTAGAAGAATACACTTTTTTTGCAGAAGGACCAAGACATGCGATAATATAAGAAAAATGTTTCAGTATATAGAAAGGGTCAACGTGGGTGTTAATAATGATATTGAAAAGCTCGACAAGGATAGAATAACCAAGCAGCAACTCGCTCCTACCATTGCAATGGATAAGACCCATTTTGGCAAGGCTTTTTCGGCAAATAACAAAAAAGACTATAAGGAATTTGTTGCTCTATTTCACAAACTGCATGCAAAGTATAAAAACAGCAAATTCCTAACGCCTATCTCATGAAAAAATGACTATTGGAATCCTCAAAGTCTATTTAGAAGAAAAAACTTTGGTAAGGCAGGCATTTCTATCAAATGTTTTATACATGACTGAAGGTAGTGTAAACTAGTGGCAAGAGTCAATGGGTAGATAAATAGAGGGAATGGCCCTGGACTTAGCTGGCGCAGTTGACAAACAGAAAAAATCGCGACATAATTAGAGAAAAAATGTTCTCATAAATAAAAGGAGTCTCCCTGTGACATCAATCGGCGTCGTATCTTTAGGTTGCAGCAAAAACCGGGTGGATACCGAGCAAATGCTTGGTTTGCTTGTTGCGGCGGGTTATTGCATCGAACCCGACCCGGCCAAGGCACAGATCATCATCGTCAACACCTGCGGCTTTATTGAGCCGGCCAAGCAGGAGTCCATCGATGCCATACTGGACATGGCCCGCTATAAAAAAACCGGGCGCTGCAAGCTGCTGCTGGTTACGGGCTGCCTGTCCCAGCGTTATGCCGCCGAGCTTTACGAGCAGATGCCGGAGATCGACGGGTTGCTGGGTGTTGGGCAGTACGATAGGCTGATGGAGTTGATCGGCAACGCCGAACAGGGCGAAAGGCCGTCGTTTACTGCACCATGCGCCGATTTTTTTGAGGGCGGCGAACGTGTCCTTACCACCCCATCCTACAGCGCTTATGTCAAAATCGGTGAGGGCTGCGACAACCGGTGCAGTTACTGCGCCATCCCGCTGATCCGTGGCCCGTATCGTTCCCGCCCCATGGCCGCCATATTGAGAGAGATGGAGCGGCTGGCCGAGCGTGGTGTTAAGGAATTCACCCTGGTATCCCAAGATACGACCCGTTATGGAACGGATTTTGGCTCCGGTGAAAGCCAGTTGCCTGTTTTGCTTCAGGAGGCGGCGGCGTTGCCTGGGGTAGAATGGCTGCGGGCGCTGTATTGTTACCCCGCCCGTGTAAACGAGGCGCTGTTGGACGCCCTTGCGGCCTTACCCAATGTGTGCGGCTACCTGGATATACCCATCCAGCACATCGTGCCCCGGCTCCTTACCGCCATGAACCGCCACGGTACCGCCGCCCACATCCGGTGGGTGATCCAGGACGCCAGGGCCCGGAACCTGGCGCTGCGCACCGCCATCATCGTGGGTTTCCCCGGCGAGACAGAGGCCGACTTTGCCGAACTCCTTGATTTTGTTGCCCAAGCAAAGTTCGATCGCCTGGGGGCTTTCGCCTTCTCGCCCGAGGAGGATACCCCCGCCGCCGCACTGCCGGATCAGGTGCCCGATGAAGTAAAACAAGAGCGGCTGGATAAGTTGATGTCCCTTCAGCAAGGGATCTCGGCGGAACGCAACGCCTTGCGTGTGGGCTCCGCCTGCCGTGTGCTAACCGAGGGTAGGCGGGCCGATGGCCTGTATTGGGGGCGTTCCCCCTGGGAAGCCCCGGAGATCGACGGCCACATCCTGTTCCGCTCGGCTATGCCCTTACAGCCAGGCGATTTTGCCACGGTGGGCATCACCGATTCGTTAGCTTATGATTTGATAGGAGAAACAGTATGAATTTGCCCAACAAGCTCACCCTGCTCCGCGTGGCGCTGGTGCCGGTGTACCTAATCTTGTTGGCCCTAGCCCCCCGGTGGACAGCCTGGGCCGCGTTGGCGGTGTTTGCCGTGGCGGCCCTTACCGACTTGCTGGACGGCAAGCTGGCCCGTGCCCGGAATCAGGTGACCAACTTTGGCAAATTTATGGATCCCATTGCAGACAAGCTGCTGGTGATCCCGGCCATGGTGCTGATGGTATCCCAGGATGGGCTGGTTCCAGCCTGGGTGTGCATCGTATGCGTGGCGCGGGAGTTTATCGTTTCCGGGCTGCGGGCGGTGGCGGCGGAGCGGGGCGTGGTGATCCCGGCTGGGCAATGGGGCAAAATCAAGGCGGCGGCGCAGATGGCCGCCATCATGCTGCTTACCGTCAATCTACCGGCCTTGGGCTGGCTCAACGTAGCCACGCTGTATGTGGCTACGGCCCTCACCGTGCTTTCCTGCGTGTTATATCTGTGGGAGGGATGGCATGTGCTGGGGGATGGGGAGGCGGTGCAATGATCGCGGAGATACTGTCCATCGGCACCGAGTTGCTGCTGGGGCAGATTGTGAACACCGACGCACAATACCTGTCCCGTGAGTTGGCGGCCTTGGGCATCGACGTATACCATCATTGCACCGTAGGCGATAACCCGGTTCGCCTGCGGGAGGCCCTGGCTACTGCCTTGGCCCGTGCCGATACGGTGATTACAACCGGTGGCCTGGGGCCCACTGCCGACGATTTGAGCAAAGAGATCGTAGCCGAGTTTTTTGGCTTGCCTATGGAGGAGGACGTGGCCTCGTTGGAAGCGATGAGCCGCTTTTTTGTCAGCCTGGGCCGGGAGATGACACCCAACAACCGCAAGCAAGTGTACTTCCCCCAGGGAGCGATCATATTGCCCAACGAGCGGGGCACCGCGCCGGGCTGCATCGTAGAGCAGGACGGAAAACGTGTGATTCAGTTGCCTGGTCCGCCACGGGAGTTGGAACATATGTTTCAACGGTCGGTGATGCCCTATCTGCGGGGCAAGGGCAGTCGTTGCACAACCTCCCGCTATATACGCATATTTGGCCTGGGAGAATCCGAGGTGGAGACCCGGGTACGCCACCTGATCGATGCCCAGAGCGCCGTAACCATCGCGACGTATTGCAGCCTGGGCGAGGTGCAGCTGCGGGTGACCGCTCAAGCCGGCACAACATCGGATGCCCTTGTGCTCATTGCTCCGGTGGAGGCCGCATTAATCGAACTGCTAGGCTCAGCCGTATACGCTGTGAGCGATACCGCTGAAGACAGCCTGGCTCACTACGCCGTGTCAGCGCTGCTGGAGGCTGGAAAAACCGTGGCCGTGGCCGAATCCTGCACCGGGGGGTTGGTAACGGCTTCATTGGTGGAGGTGCCCGGCGTTTCTGCTGTGCTGCTGGAGGGAAACATCACCTACAGCAACGCCGCTAAAAAACGTTGCCTGGGGGTTTGTGAGCACACGTTAAAGGCCTACGGCGCGGTAAGCGAACAAACCGCACGGGAGATGGCTGAAGGTCAGCGCGTCGCCTCTGGCGCGGACATTGCCGTGGCTACCACCGGCATCGCCGGGCCCGATGGCGGCTCACCCCAAAAGCCGGTGGGGCTTGTATACGTGGCGGTTGCCACTGCCCAGGGTACACAAATAAAACCCCTCCGGCTCACGGGGGATCGCAATCGCATCCGCTGGCTGGCTACCCTTCACGCGCTGAATGGTATTCGGTTGGCGGCGATAGCCTCACGCGAATAACCTGCTCCAATACCCAAACGCCCCCGCGGCCATCAACACCCCAAAGGCGATCAACATTGCGCCGCTGATCCATTGAATGGTGCGCTGGCGGCGTTTGAGCCAGGTGAGCGCGCCGCTTAGCCGGTGATAGAGCAGGGCCAGCAATAAAAAGGGAATCCCCAGCCCCAAGGAAAAAAACAATAACATCAGCATCCCCGCGGGCAGCGACGCGGTTCCGCCTGCCATGGTGAGGGCCGCGCCCAGGTACACGCCTGCGCAGGGCATCCAGGTGACGGCCAGCGCCGCGCCAAAGGCCACGGCCCGCAGGGGTGTTAGGGATTTGGAAGCGAGGGCCTGCGCCAGAGATGGGCGGCTCCTGCTGCGGTTTTGTTTTAGAAACAGTCTTTGCCCAAAAGAAAAAGCGCCCAAGGCATGGAGCCCCATCAGGATCAGCGCCAACCCACCCAGGCGGGTCAGCAACACCTGGTGGGTGTTCAGCAAACGGCCCAATGCCGTGGCCACTGCGCTCAGCGCCATAAATAACAACGTAAAACCCAACACAAAACCGGCTGTATTCAGCAGGGTTTGCCTACGGCTATTTTGGCCCCCGCCGCCCAGGTACAGCAAATACACCGGGATCATGGGCAGCACACAAGGCGAAAGGAAGGCGGCCAGGCCTTCCACAAATACCAGGGCAAGCATACCCGGCGAAAACGCCGGGGCGGACAAAAACTGGCCGATCATGTGTTATCTTCCAACAGGGCGATGATCTGGTCCATGGGCATGGAACCGATGGTTCCGCCTTTGATATACCCTGCTTCGTTGATGATCACCGTCACCGGGAGGTAGTTGCTACCGATCCACCCAAAAACCTCACCGCCTTCATCGTACAGCACCGGCAGGGTATAGCCATGGCGCTCCACAAAGGCCGCGCACGAATCCCGAGTCTCCCGCACGCCGTCCGTTAGGTTCACGGCCCATACCTCACCGGGGAAGTCGTTTTCCAGCATCCACTCTTGCAGGGCTTGTTTTTCGGGCAAACCCTGCACGCAGGCGGGACACCAGGTAGCCCAGAAGTACAATACAATCTGCCGCCCCTCAAAATCGGAAAGGGACACGTCTTCGCCAGAAATGCTGGCCAGCGTAAAATCGGGCATCTGAACGGGTTCATCGGCCAGCGCCCCAACCGCAAAGGCCAGGCAGCAGCACAACAATAGCGCGCCTATCTTTTTCATAATCATTTCCCTTCCAAACGGTGGAGCTCCTTCTGCACCTGATGCAGCTCCTCCAGGGTGTTGACGCCCCAGGTCTCCTCCAGCCGCGCGGTGTGCACCACATGCTGCTTGAGGCCGTCGCGCACCATCACGTCGATGATGCCCGTTAAATAATACTCCCCCTTGGGGTTGTTGTTGTCAACTTGATCCAGGTACTTCCACATAGATTGCGAATCCAGAACCTGGATGCCCACGTTCACCTCGTCGATGAGCCTTTCTTGGGGCGTGCACGCGCTTTCTTCCACGATGCGGATCAGTTGGCCGTTTTCGTCCCGGATCAGGCGGCCAAAGGCGGGGATGGGGTGTATATGCGCCGCCAGCAGCGTGTTGGCCGCCCGGTGCTCCGCGTGCTCACGGAACATGCTTTGATAGGTCTCGCGGCTGAGCAGGGGCATATCGCAATAGAGCACCATGATGTCGCCATCGTAGTCGCCAAACACGGCCCGGGCATACTTGGTGGCATGGGCGGTGCCCTGCTGTTCGGTTTGCTCTACATAGTGATAGGCCGGGCCCAACTCTTCCTTCACCTTGTGGCCCAGGTAACCGACTACAATACAAATGTCCTGAGGCGCCAGAAAATCGATGTTTTCCAGCACATAAGAGATCAGCGGGCGGCCATTGGCCAGCCGCAGTGCCTTGGGCAGATCGGCGGCTTCGCTGCCTATGCGGGTACCTTTTCCCGCCGCCAATATAATGGCTTTCATAACAAATGCACTCCATTTCTATACAAAAAAATACCGACCACACTGTGTGTGATCAGTATAGCATGTCGCATGCGGCAGGGCAACAGTATTTGAACGGCAAACGGCGCAACCCCTGTAGGGGCGATCCTGTGTGGTCGCCCGAATGTTGCGCAACCGCCCATGACACGTGCGGGCGGCCACATAGGGCGGCCACATAGGGCCGCCCCTACAGCGCCTGCACCACCGCCCGCAGCGCGTCCAGCCCCCGGCTGTCGGCTTCCTTGGCGGCGTCGATTAACTTGCACAGCCCACGCCGCGCCTCCGGCTCATTCAACCGCCGCATTTGAACCTCGCCCCGGGGCCAGCCGCCCAGCAGATCGGCCATGGCGTTTACCTGCTTGGCCACCTCCGAAAAATGCCCGGCAGCGGCCAGCAATCCTTCTTTTTGCGGATGGCCCTGGGACAAAGCTTCCAGGTAGCGGGCGGCGTTGTTCCGCCCGTCGGCCAGGCAATCCATGGCGTCGCCATGGCACATGAGCCGCTCGGCCAGCAGTGGCAGCACTGCGCCGGAAGGGAATTGCGAATCGTCGGCAATGGCCCCGCGCCAAGCATCATAGGCGGCGATGCCCTTGGCGTGATCCCCACACTGCCGGCCTGTGAGCACCTGGATGGCGGTTTGGATCACCTGGCGGGGCGTGGCCGGAGTGCCGATGGGTTCGCCTACGCTAATCAGCGCCATGGTGCAAGGGTTCTCCCACCAGTCGTCGCACACAAAGTAGCCGCTTTCGTCCAGCTGCGTTTTTCCGCCGAACTCCGGGTTATCCTGAAAGAAGTTCCAGCCCAGCAGGGTGTCGCCGCCATCCCGGTATCCTGTCACAATGCAGGCCTCGGGCGGGCCGATGATCCCCAGCGCGATGCAGGGGTTTCCGTTGTCGATCCGCTGGCGCAAAAAATCGATAAACTCCGCCTTGGTGGTTTCGGGCGTACGCCATAGCAGGGCAAATTCCCGGCCCACAGCCTCTATGCCGGTGCGGTAGGAGCGCATGGGATCGTCGAAGGCGAAGGCGATATCCACATTGCCGCCATCCCATTCGCTGGTGTTCCAGGTGAGCCGGAAGGCCGCGCCACACAGTACCATCATCGTGTGGTAGGGGATGTCCTCGCCCAGGTAGTTGGCGTTGGCCTTTAGGCAGATGGGGTAGGGCGTGCAGCCGTGATAGGCCCCATAAAACACCTTGGGCACACCGTAAAGTATGGTTTCGTTGGGGTTGTTTTCTTTTTTCATATCGTGATGTAACCTTTCTTGTTTTGTGCCGGTGAGCGCCACACCGTATACGCCTGCGGACAGCTTTTGCCTGGCCATGGGGGGGCGGCGCTTGCGGAAGGCTTGGGGCGTCATGCCGGTGCAGCGCCGGAACGCCCGGGTGAAGGTGTCCGGGTTTTGAAAGCCGTACACACATGCGATGTCCAGGGCGGATTGCCCGGTGTGCAGCAGATCAAAGGCCGCGTTGGCGATCCGCCTGCGCAGCATGTAGCGCCCTAGGGTAGCGCCGGTGGCCTGGGCAAAGATTTGCCGCAGATGGGCCAGGGAAAAGCCGGTGCTGCGCGCCAGCTCGTTTGAATCCAGGCCGGAGGTTAGGCGTTCTTCCACGTAGGCTACTACCGACCAGATCGTTAAAAACCGATCCATTGCACACCTTCTTTATTTGTGTTTGTTTCATGAAACAAAAAGAGCATAGCATGTTTTTGATTGCTGTGCTCGACTTTTTTTAGGATGCGTAGGTGTTTCCAAATCACTTTCTAACGACTTTCTCATGACAAATCGCCAGCAATCGGTTACAATAGAGGCTGCCAAGATTTAAAACACATTCCGAAGGGAGGCGATCCCATGAAAACCAAACGCATCATGTCCGGCGCGCCAATGGTCATGCTGGGTGTGTTGATGATGGCCTACGCGCTGCTGATTGGGCTGCACAGCCTTCTTTCTTACGTGGGGGCGGGGCTGCTGTGCTTTTTGTTGCTTGCGCCCCTGCGCCGGTACTTCCCGGATCGGCAACTGGTGGTGGAAGTGCCGCCCAACACCGGCAACATCGCTTGCGATCAACTGATCGTTGAGGCCCGCCAGGTGATCCGCAACATACACGACGCCCGTTCGAAAATCCCCGCCGACGGTATCGACAAAAAGGTGGAGCTTATCGAGGCCCTGGCCAGGCAGATGCTGGCGGCCCTGGCCAAGCAGCCCGAGTTGCAGAGCCAGCTGCGCATCTTTTTGCGCTACTACCTGCCCACCACCCTCAAGCTGGTGGAGGCCAGGGTGCAAATTGCCGAGAACGGCGGGCGGGGCGAGGTGGCGGAGCGTACGCTGGGCCGCATCGAGGAGGCGCTGGAGGCTATCCGCAGGGCTTTTGAAAAGCAGATCGATGCCGTGGATCACTTCCGGTACTTAAACGTGGAAACCGAAATCGAAGTGCTGCGCGACTTGCTCTGCAAAGACGGGCTGCTGGACCATGTTGATCAAGCAGATCAGACAGACCAGACAGAACAGGAGACCCAATGACGCACGATTTTCCGCAACTGTCAGCCCCCATCCTATGGGAAGGCGGAGCCTTGGAAGCAGAGGCTGTTTTGCCAACGCTGAGTGCCCAGGATCGCGCCGGGGTGCGGGGTTTTGCCGCCGGGATCGACGGGTTGGATCCTTCCGCTGTGGCCGCATATGGCGCCGCCGAGCAGGGGGTCATGGAAACTTGGCTGGATAGGGCCATCAAAACCGTGGCCGACCATGGCGTTGCCCAGGATAAACGGGGCATAGACAGGATTTTGGCCGCCCTGCGTGGTTTTGACCGCCTGTGCGGTGCCCGCCGCTTTTTGTTTGGGCATACTAGCTTCGTGCGGCTGCGCAAGGAATACGGGCGGCTTGAACCCACCGTAGAGATCAACGCCGGTGAGGTACTGGATCAAAAAATCGGGTTGCTGCGGGTGTCCAAAGAGTTGGAGCGCATAGAGACCCAAAACCAAGCGCACCTAACGCGCCTGAGCACCTATCTGCTTTGTGGCCAGGTGCGGCTCCAAGAGCTTCGGGCCTCGGGCACAGAACAGCTCGTCCCCTTTGAGCGGCGGCTCCACGACATCGCCCTCTCCCGCCAGGTGGCCCTGCAAACCAAGGCGCAACTGATGCTGTTATTGGACGGCAACGGGCGTTTGATCGACACCATGGAACGGACGCTGCGCCAAACGTTGCCCCTGTGGAAATCCCAGGTGCTGGTGGCGTTGGGGATATCGGCCCAAGCCGAGCAGAGCCGCCGCGTGCAACGGGGCCACAAACAGGAGCGTGGGTTGCTGCGGCAGAGCAACGCCGGGTTGCTTGAAGCGATAGCCGGGCTGCAAAAGCAGATGCAAGTGACAAGTTACGAGTTACAAGTTACAAGAGGGAAAGGGGTGCAGTCATGAAAGACAAAGGTATAAAAGAAAAAAAATCCGGCAGGCGGACCCTTTATCAGCGGCTGCACATGATTCCCTTTGGCAAAGGTTTATTGATTGGGCTGCTGTTGGTTGTGCTCAGCGTGCCCGTGGGCAACTGGCAGGCCCTCAACAGCAGGCTGGCGGCAGCCCAACGTGTGTGGGATGGCCTGGAGGTAGATAATAAGCGGATCCCCCAGGATCGCCAGGTGCCTATCGCCCAGCTGATCAAAGGTTGCGCCGACGCGGCCTCCAACCTCATCACCCTGATGAACCACTACCCCAGTGTGGCGATACAAGAGCGCGAAGCCCTGGAGCGCGCTCGGGACGCTATGCGCACCGCAAGCGGACCCGTGTCCACCGCCCAGGCCGACCACGACTTGTTTGTTAGTTTCGAAGCCGCCATGGGTGCGTTGCAAGACCAAACCGGGATCGCCGATGAAAGCGAGCGCTTTGAACTGTTGGGGGAGGTTGTGGCTTCTTTTAACACCCAAAGGCGGCAGTTGGTCATCCGTACCCGGGACTATGACCGCCAGATGCAAAGGGCGCTGGACACCTACAACGAGCTGCCCACCCGCCAGCTATTTCCCAGGCCCGAACTATACGACGATATCGCCACGGCGCTGAAGGAGGGAACCACATGAGCAAGCTTCGGTTTGGTATAGTGCTGTTGGTGTTGATGGCACTGCTGTGCGGCACGGCGCTGGCCAACATCCCCCCCATGCCCCAAGACGGCGTAGAAACGTATGTATATGACTTAACCGGCAGCGATTTGATCAGCAGCGAAGACCGGCGGATCATCAACGAGTTTGCCGGCGAGCTGGAGTATCAAACAGGCGCGCAGGCCGTGGTGGTGCTGGTCAATTTTTTGGGCGGTGAAGACGCTGGCATTTTCGCCCACGATCTGGCGAACGCCTGGGGTATCGGCCAAAAGGGAAAAGACAACGGCCTGCTGCTGCTGTGCGCCAGGGGCGAGCGCGAGGTGGTTTTGCTCCCCGGCTCCGGCATCGATCATATACTGACGCCGGGCGTTTGTGACCGCATCTTGGCTGATTACGCGGTGCCCAAACTATCCAACAACGATTACTCCGGCGGCCTGCGCGACGCTTTTTTGGCCGCTACCGACCGGCTGGCCCAGCACTATGGCGTTACGTTATCGCCAACGGGCGGCGCTTCCCAGTCCGCCGACTTTGGCTGGGGCGGCATAGAGGAACTGTTGGGCGGCTTATTTGGTTCTACAAACAACAATGCCGTCAACAACAGCAATGCCAACAATAGAAACAGCAATGAAGGAGGGGGAGGTTTGTTCCGCACGCTGGTGATCATCGCTATCTTGTTTTTTGTGTTTGGCCGGGGTAGGCGTGGGCGGTTCCGTATGGGTGGTGGCGGCGGTTGCCTGCCCTTCCTGCTCGGTGGTTTTTTGGGCAATGCCATGCGTCGGCCTCCTATGAGTGGTGGCGGCGGCTTTAGGCCCGGTGGCGGTTTTAAGCCAGGCGGCGGTGGTTTCAAGCCTAGCGGCGGTTTTAAGCCCACCGGCGGATCAAGACCCGGCGGCTTTAAGCCTGGCGGCGGCATGAACCGCGGCGGCGGGGCCGGAAGGAAATTTTAGTATATATGGATCATTTGGAGCTAGTCAACATACATACACTTCAAGAGGTGCTTGACCTCTACGACGCAGTGCTCACCTTCCTTGAAAACAACCCGGACGCCACAAGCGGGCCGGGCTGGAAGCGTAGCGTTTACCCCACCGAGGCGGAAGCCCGCGCCGGGTTGGAACAGGGTTCCCTTTATCTGCTCCGGGACGAGGCCACCGGTCGCGCCGCTGCCACGGTGATACTCGATCATATCCAGCCTGCCGCTTACGCAAATGCAGCTTGGGCCATAGCCGCGCCTCCGTCGCAGGTGATGGTGGTGCATACCTTTATGACCGATCCCCATTTGCGGGGCCGTGGATTTGGCCGCCGGGTTTTGGTCGCCGCCCATAGACTAGCGCGGGAGGCGGGGTGCCTGTGCATGCGCTTGGACACCTACGCAGGGAATTTGCCTGCCTGCGCGTTGTATGAGGGAATGGGGTACCAAAGCGCGGGGCAAATCGATCTGGGCTTTGGGCAATACGGGCTGCATTGGTATCAAACCTATGAGCTGCTGCTATGAGCCGCAAAATGAGCTGCCAAGGAGGAAAAACGTATGCGCAAACGGGTTGCTTTTTTGTGTTTGCTGGCGCTTTGCCTGGCTACTATTTTGATTCAGGCCGTCCAGGCCGAGCCCCTGATATACACCGGCGCGTCCGGGTTTATGCTCACCCTGCCCGCCGATTGGATGATCCTAATAGGGGACGATGAAGACGACGATGATTATTATGATTACGACTATAACTATGACGAGCCGGAACCCGGCGACATAGAGGCCCTGTTTGCCTCCAGCGACGGCGCCATGGCAGTGACCGTATTGTGGGCAGACGAAACGCCCGTGCCTTCCCATGCCATAGACGCGGTGCTTAGCGAACCGGCCTTGGAGTTGCGCGTAGGCGCGGTTAACGGGTATCAAAAGCAATTCTATCGGTACGACGCGGCCGACCGCCGCGCATATATATCCTACAATCTGGTGGACACGGAAGATGCCACGCCTCAAGTGGAATTTCTGGTGGGTTTTATCACCGGCTCGGATATCGCCCAATTCCTGATGATCACCGTGCGTGCAGATCAACTGGACGCCCGCTTTAGCCTCATCAGCGAGATTGTGATGAGCATTGATGTGGGTGGGGTGCGCGAGGGCGCAGAGGGATGAGGTAGTGAATTATTCATCGTAAATCTAGCAACATGTCAATGGCCTTTTTGATCCAAGCCAACGCGCCGTTGAATCGATAGCCTACAAAACCGGCTTCCCGTAAAATTGCGGCAATGTCGGATTGGTTGATTTCTAAGCGAAGCAATCCCTCAAACCCGCCTCGTTCCGTTTGAATCTCGCACGCGGCATCCCAATAGGTGCCGGAATAGCCAAAGGTTGTGGCGTACTTTTTAGGCTCGGTGATGGCCCTTTTCACCATCTCTTCTGTATCTTCGTAAAACAGGCTCCGTCCGTTGTCATAAAGTGGATAGAAGGTTTCGCCGCCAGCACTTTTTTTGATGGCGATGTTGGATAGGTGGCGGTCGTCTTGCCGTGTGATAAAATCCAGCAATATCATCCGGGCAATATCGTCTTTGTACTGGGGGCGGACGGTAATCAAGTTTTGATACTCGTTGTCGGAACGTACGCCGTGAAACAAACGGCGAAAATGTACGATGTACTCGTTTGAAAAATCATATAAAAAAGAAGAAAAAACAGTATCTTTGTCCACGCGATGTGCGGGGCAGCAGGGCACGCCTAGCTTTTGCGCCAGCAGGTACACCGCAACCTCGGATTCCACATCGGTGGTCAGTGGGCTGATGCGCTGTTTGTAGATGCCGTATTGCCCGTTGTACACGCCGTAACGTTTGATGTTATACCCCTCCGGCGTATCGATGCTGTCGCCCACCAAATCCAAGCGCTGATGAAATACCGACTCAAAAACCGCCGTGATGGCTGTTTCGAATCGTTCGTTTTTGTTATGGGCAACCCAAAGCAAGTCCTTTGGGTGTATGCCGCGGGTGATTTCGGCGATTTTTAGCACATCATAATGGGACAGGCCACAACGGAACAGAATCCGCTCAATATCGCGCCGGTCGCGGCTCACCACACGTTCAGACAGAAATTCCGCAAACTGTTCGGGGGACCATGATTTTTTTCCGTTGGTGTAAAGGGCCACCACTCCATTCAATGCAGGCTCAATAAAATGCACGGCATTGGTCTCGTCGACCGTACCGATGATGTGGTTTTCCCATTTGAGCCAGCGAATCGTTCCTCTCATGACACATACTGTACCACGCATGGGAATGAAATTCAATCTTACCTTTCTTCCCTAAAGTAATTCACCCCGCACCCCCTGGGCTGCATCTTCTCCCGTGTGAGCCGGATCGAGGTGATCACCAATACCAAAATAGTAGCAAGGAAGGGCAGCATCGAAAAGATCGACGGGGGGATTGATATCACCGTGCCGGGAATGTACAGGCGCAGTATGCTCAGTGTGCCGAAGGCCAAGGAGCCATATAATACGCGGTAGGGGCTCCAGGCGGCGAATATCACCAGCGCTACCGCAATCCAACCCAGGCCGCTGATGCAGTTGTATGTCCACGTGCCGCCGCAGGTTACCAGCGCCACATATGCCCCGCCCAAACCGCAAATACCGCCGCCCACGCCGATATGCACATACTTGTACAATGTGACGGGTATGCCCACCGCATCGGCGGCGGCGGCGTTTTCGCCCACGGCGCGTAAGTTGAGGCCCTGGCGTGTGTGGTTTAGGTAAAACCCGGCGGCCACGCACAGCGCCACCCCCAGATATACAAACCAACTGTGAGAGAAAATCAACTTGCCCAAATAAGGGATGTCGGTAAGAAACCCAAAACGCACCGGCCTAAAGGCATTGATGACATTGGCCGCCACGGTGGCCGACTCGGTGGGTGACGCCATGATCAGGCTGGTGCCGATGTAGTTGGCCAGGCCCGTGCCAAATATGGTAAGGGTAAGGCCGGTGACATTCTGGTTGGCCTTAAACGACACGGTGAGCAGCGCGTAGAGCAGCGCACCGCCCATGCCGGCGGCAAAGGCGCACAGCAGTGCCATCACCGGGCTGCCCGTGGCGTATCCGCCCCAAAAGCCAAACACCGCGCCTAGGTACATCATACCCTCCACGCCTAGGTTTAGATTCCCGGCCTTTTGGGTGATTACCTCACCCAGGGTGCCATACATCAGCGGCACACCGGTCAGCATGGCCGCGTACAAAAAATTCACGATGTATTGTATGCTCTCATGCATGGACCGACACCCCCTCCTTGCGTACCGTAAGCCGGAAGCGCACAAAAAACTCGCATCCCAGCATAAAAAACAACAACACCCCTTGCAGCACCGCCGCCGCCGCGTTGGATATACCAAATATGGACTCGATGAAGCCGCTGCCCCTTTGCAGCATGGCAAACAAAAAAGATACCGGCAATATGGCTAGCGGGTTTAGCTGGGAGAGCCAGGCCACCGTGATGGCCGTAAAACCTACGCCCCCGGCCACCGATTCGGTGAGGGTGCGGTTGGCGCCGGCGGCCTGTATCATACCGGCCAGGCCGCAGATGCCTGCTGAAAACACCATGGTGCGTACGATGATTTTGCTTACGTTCATGCCGGCATAACGAGCGGTATTTTCACTTTGGCCCACCACATCGATCTCATAGCCCTGCTTGCTGCGCCGCATATACAGATACACCAATACCAGCAGCACCAGCGCCACAATCCAGCCCCAATGTATACCCAGCACCCCTTTCATCTGGGCCGATTGGGCGAAGCGGGCGATCTTGGGGTAATTGAAACCCGCCGGATCCTTCCACGGCCCCTCCCGCAGGAATTGGATGATGTAGAGGGCCAGGTAGTTCATCATCAGGGTAAACAACGTTTCGTTGGTGCCAAAGCGGGCCTTGCATACCGCCGGAATCGCGCCCCACAGCCCGGCGGCCACAAAGGCGGCGGTCATCATCACGGGAAACAGCACCCAGCCCGGCCAATCCGCATGAAACAGCGCAAAATAGGTGGCGGCAATAGCGCCGATGCAGATTTGCCCCTCGGCCCCAATGTTCCAAAAGCGCATGCGGAAGGCCAGCGTCACCCCCAGGGAAGTCACCAGCAAGGGAATCGTCATTTTGATGGTTTCAGTCAGTGCGATCTCGGTGCCCAGGGAACCACGCAGCATGCTGCCGTACACAGCAAAAGGGTTATGCCCCAGCAGCAGGATAAACACCCCGCCGGTACACAATGCCAGCCCTATGGCCAGCGCCCGGAAACCGAAGGCCACACCGGGTGCGATGTCGGTGCGTTGCACCGCACGGATTACAGGCTTTGTCATGCAAGCGCTTCCCCCTTTTTGGAGTCAGAAATGATAGAGCCGGCCATCAATGCGCCCAGCTGGTGTTTGGTGGCGGTGCGGGCATCCACGATATCCATTACTTTGCCGCCGCACAGCACCATCACCCGGTCGCACATGCCCAGGAGCACGTCCAAGTCCTCCCCGATGAACAGAACCGCCGCCCCGTTCTTTTTTTGCTTGTTGATCATTTTGTAGATGGCATAAGAAGAGTGGATGTCCAGGCCACGTACCGGGTAAGCCGTGATCAGCACCTTGGGTTTAGAAAGAAGCTCCCGGCCGATCAGCACTTTTTGTACGTTGCCCCCCGACAGGCGGCGCACCGGCGTTAGGGCGCTTGGTGTGGCGATGGATAGACGTTCGATCAGTTTCTCGGCCTGTTCCCGGGCCGGTTTGCGGCGCACCAAGGGCCCGGGCTCATGGTGGTATGTTTTGAGCAGCATGTTGTCGGCAATGCTCATGGAGGGCACCAACCCCATGCCCAGGCGGTCTTCCGGTATAAAGGACATGGACACCCGCTGCCCAATGATCTTTCGGGGATGGGCATGGGTGATATCCACTTCGTTCATGTTGTTATCTATATCGATGACTTTTACGCAGCCGCTCTTGGCAGGCAATAAACCGGCCAGCTTTTCACACAGTTCTTTCTGTCCGCTGCCGGCTACACCGGCTACGCCCAGCAGTTCGCCCGCGCGTATGTCAAAACTTACATCGTTTAGTTTCAGCTCACCCTCGGCGCCCCGCACGCATAGATTTTCTACTTTGAGCAATACAGGCGCGTCAGGCTCCGGTTCGGGCCGCTTGAGGGAAAGGTCTACCGCGGCGCCCACCATCATTTCTACCAAGGCGTCGCTGGTGATGTTTGCCCGCTCCACCGTGTCCACCACCAATCCCTTGCGCAGCACGGTGATCCGGTCGGAAACCTCCATCACCTCATGGAGTTTGTGGGTGATTAAAATAATGGCGTTGCCCTGCTCCCGCATACGGCGCAGGATTTGAAACAGGCGATCGATCTCTTGGGGGGTAAGTACGGCCGTGGGTTCGTCCAATATCAAAATGCGGGCATTCCGGTACAAAACCTTCATGATCTCCACCGTTTGTTTTTCGCTTACGGACAATTCGTAGATCTTGCGGTTGGGGTCCACCATCAAACCGTAGCGCAGGCTTAGATCGGCGATCTTGCGGGTGATGGCCGCCCGGCTCATGCCCTTTTCCGCCGGGGTACCCAACACGATGTTTTCGGCCACGGTGAGCACATCCACCAGCTTAAAGTGCTGATGGATCATACCGATGCCCAGCTTAAACGCATCGATGGGCGAGCGGATGTCCCGCCGCTGGCCATGGATAAAAATCGCCCCGCTGTCGGGCCGGTAAATGCCGGAGAGCATGTTCATCAGCGTGGTTTTTCCCGAGCCGTTTTCGCCCAGCAGCGAGAGGATCTCGCCCTCCCGCAGCGTAAGGGAAATGTCCTGATTGGCGATCACCTTGCCAAAGGTTTTGGTGAGCCCGCGCAGGTCGATGGCTAGGGGCTGACCGGCGATGATGGGGGTAGTTGGTTGCATTGAGGCCTCCGTAAGATAGTGTAGGTAGGTTAAGTGGAATCTATATGAAGCCAATATCAGGGCATACATCGTATGAGTAATAGGCTTATTCCCAAGATGCATTAACCATGGGTGTGCATTTATCTCTTTCCCATCTATATCCTTCTGTGATATAATCTACACGGTTTCATTTTATACATGTTACAAAGGGGGAATTCATTTGCTTCAGTCCATCGGGGGGGGGGCAGAAACACATTTGCAAAGTATGCTTTTTTATTCTCAATGCTCATTGCACTAGGGTGGTTGCTGTTATTTTTGATAGGCCTATTACCTGTACAGGAACGAATTGACGCACGTATGATGGAGTCACTTGAGTATTTGGAACACGAGGGATTGTATCCAACCCTTATTGTATATAATCAAACTTATCAATTGGACAACCATACAGATGCGCACATTTTGATGTTTAGCCGTAACATGGATACCCGTACGGACCCGGCTTCCGTGCTAAAGAACTCTACGTACAGGCCTACATCTAGTTCGCCTATTGAGGCTGTTCGTGCGACTATGTATGAAGGAGCAGAGACAAACTTCGACTATGTGCGATACTGGATGGGTTTTCGTGTCTATGTTCGTCCCCTTCTATCAGTGATGAACTATACCCAAATTCGACATTTTATTATGTGGGTGTTCTTTTTGCTATTTGCCGTTGCGTTGGTGATGATCCACGAAAAGACCAAAAGCCGGATGATCTCCATGATCTTCGCCGCCAGCGTAGTGATGTTGAATCCCATTATCGTCTCATCGTCTTTGCAATTTGTCATCTGTTTTTTAATTGCGTTCGTTGGCATGATAGGTATCAGCCTTTGCAAGAACAAGTGGCTATCTCATCCCATGTATTTTGTTATCTTGGGCGCTGCAACGCAGTACTTTGATTTTTATACCGCTCCGCTGTTGACATTCGGTTTGCCAGCCATCACTATGGTTTTGTGCATTCAATACGGAGAAAAGCCCTATAAAACCTCTGCTGTGTACAAGGTGGTGGCAAAGTGCCTGGTTGCCTGGTTGCTTTCGTATGCGTTGATGTGGTTCGCCAAGCTGGCGTTGACTACGCTATTCACTCCCGTAAACGGCTTCGAAAATGGATTCAGTTCCATGATCAGGCGCATGGGCATTATTAAAATAGAGCAATTGAGCCGCCATTACGATGTTAAGCGGGCTCTTAAAGCGTGCTTCCACAACTTACTCCCATTCGTAGAAAATAGGGTAGTCCTTATCTTTGCCGCACTGGCATTGGTGACTTGGGCCGTTGCTTTCATTCGCTGCAAGAGCCGAAAAGAAAGCTTTAAGCAGGCATTCGTTTACGTAATCATCGCTGTACTTCCAGTAATGTGGATCTGTGTCGCCGCGCAACCTTCCTCCATTCACGCATGGTTTCAGTATAGGTGCTTGGGCGTATTTGTGCTGGGCATGGGTTGCTTTTTGTGGCAGTCGGTGACGATGGAGAAATGGAAGCCAGCGTGCTTGGATGGGCATGGGGAAGATTAGCTTATATTCCAAATTTTATCAGAAACGGGCCATTATGCGGACAAATTGAGGCGATAGACTTCAAGATGCCGTATAATGGCCCGTTCCTCTAGCTTGGATTAAACGTTAGTTGTCTACCGTAATGCTGTTCAGGTACCACATGATGCTGGTGATCTCCGGCACATCGTAGCGTGCGCCGGGGGCGATTTGTGGGTTGCCCTCGTTGTCGAAGATGCCATCGGCAAACACGCCATTGGCGTCAAACACGTCGAACTCGCCGGACATGATCATGGCGCGGTATTCCTCGATGATCTCGGCGGTGCCGTCTACCACGTTCTTGGAGAGGGGGGAGATGCCTACCAGGCCCTCGGCCATGCCCATGAAGGAATTCTCCGGCGTCCAGGTGCCTTCGATCACTTGCTCCACCGCATACTTAACGTACACGCCCCAGAACCAAATGGGTGCGGTCAGGTGGGCGTCGGGGGCTTCTTCGGTCATGTCGGCATTGTATCCAACACTCCATACGAAACGGTCTTCGGCGGCCTTCTGGGGCATGGAGGTATCTTGATGCTGGGCGATTACGTCACAGCCGGCGTCCAGCAGGGCCTCGGCGGCCTGGCGCTCAACGGTGGGGTCGTACCAGGTGTTGGTGTACTTTAAGGTGACGGTGGCTTCGGGGTTCACGGCCATGACGCCCAGGGCAAAAGCATTGGCGCCGCCGATGACTTCGGGGATGGGATGGGCGGCCACAAAGCCGATCTTGTTGCTTTCGGTGCGCAGGCCGGCGGCCAAGCCGGTGAGGAAGCGGGACTGGTAGATGCGGCCAAAGTAGTTGTTGAAGTTTACGTCGTTGGACTTATAACCCGAGCAGTGGGAGAAGATAACGTTGGGATATTCCTCGGCCATCTCTTCCATGTAATCCATGTAGCCGAAGCTGTTGGCGAAGATGATGTGGGCGCCTTGCTCGATGCACTCCAGAATGGCGGTGCGGCAGGCGTCGCCATCGTACACATTGCTCTTGATGATGATCTGGTCGTCGCGCAGGCCCAATTCCTCCTGCATGTACACGGTGCCTTGGTGATGGGCATAGGTGTACCCCTTGTCGCTGGGATCGCCGATGTAGATAAAACCAATCTTGATTTCATCCTGGGGAACGGGCGCAAAACCGGCCAGGGCGGGAACGGCGGCCAGGGCGCAAAGGGCCAGGACCAGAACGAGAGCCAACAACTTCTTCATGAATACGCCTCCAACATTTGTTTTTTCCCGAAAACGAACGCTTTTATAAATTGAAGATATAACGTTCGGGAATGTGGGCATTATACGATAACAGCAGCCGGAATGCAAGCCATTTCTACGGAAAACACGAATTTTGTGAAATATGCGAAAAGAGCAAGCCGATGCGCTGCATTGACATTGGCTTCCCAAAAGGCTAAAATACGACATATCTTAAAAGAAAGGAAACGTATTCGCGAAATGAACGCAGCAGCAAAACGGTTCAAACAAATCGGGCGTATGGCCATCGTGATACCCAGCATCATGGCATGCACATTGTTCTTGGCCGATATGGCAGTGCCGCAAAACATAAATGCCTACAACCGCGCCCCTATTGCCGCCCATCAAGCCGTTTCGCCCGCGGAAAGCGATGTGAAGGAGCGCAACCGTACATACCGGCAGGTACTGTTCCTGGCCAGCATTGTGGCGATGCTTTGCAAACTATTTGCGCCCGTGCGCCGCTTTATGAAGAACCCCACCAAAACCAAATTTTGGGGTGTTCTTTTGCTGATCCTTGGCGTTGTGTTGATTTCCGCTCGTTTTGCCTTTGGCCAGGAGCTGGCGCCCTTTGCAGGCACAGTGCTTTCCGCCGGGGTCATGGTCACCGCGCTGAGTATCGTGATGACATGTGTGGCGAAAAAGATACAGCCCAAAACGGACAGGCCACTGGGCCTGCCCGTAGGTTAGGTTTTTGGGGGATTGTTGGTAGTTTTTATCTCGGTAGGCAGTTCGCGCAGTGTATCCAAAAGATCTTGAATTACGCCGTTGCCGCCCAGGGCGCGGTATTGGGCGGTGAGTTCACTCATGGTTTCACGGGCGTGGATGGGCCAATACCCTTTTTCTTTGTGGAAGTGATAAGATTGTATGGCGCGATCGTACAACAAGGCCTTGATCCCCGCCTTCAGCGCGCCATGTTCAACCAGAACGCTCTTGATTTTTCGGCTTACCCAATGATATCCAAAGGTGAGCGCCCCGGCAACCACACCCATGGCGGCCTCCAGCCACCATCGAGACATCCAGTCCAATATAGTGTTTCGCCCTCCTTTCTAAACACTGTACTACAGTATACGGGCGCGGCAACAATTGGTTCGTGTAGATAACAAATCAAAAGCAAGGAGCGTTAAGAATGATCGCGTTGGCCAGCGACCACCTGGGCATCGGCCTAAAACAAGAGATCATGGCCCTGTTGGATGAAATGGGGCTGCCGTATAAGGACTACGGTACCCACACCAACGAAAGCTGCGATTATCCCATATACGCGGCCCGTGCGGCCCGCGGGATAAACGACGGGCAGTGTGAGCGGGGCATCTTGATCTGCGGCACCGGCGTAGGCATCGCCTTAGCCGCCAACAAAGTGCCGGGCATCCGTTGCGTAATGTGCTCAGAGCC
>WQXF01000010.1 GCA_009784985.1 Clostridia bacterium
AGGCCCGCTCCTGGGCCATTACGTCCTTTTTCTTTTTGGCCATGGCGCGGCGCATCAAGTCGCTGCGGCCCAGGGAATAACCGGCCACATCCCGCACGATCTGCATCACCTGCTCCTGATACACCATACACCCGTAGGTTACGGACAAAATAGGCTCCAACAGTGGATGCAGGTAGCGGGCTGTAGCCGCGTCATGTTTGCCCTGGATATAGCGGGGGATCGAGTCCATGGGTCCGGGGCGGTACAACGATACGGCGGCGATGATGTCCTCAAAGCAGTGGGGTTTCATGTTGATCAAAAAGGCGCGCATGCCGCCGCTTTCCAATTGAAACACACCGTCGGTCTCCCCTGCGCTGATCATTTTGTACACGCCTGGGTCGTCCAAGGGGATGTCTTCGGGTGTTTTTTCGATGCCCTTTGCGGCCAGCATGTCCAAGGTATCGCGGATCACCGTAAGGGTGCGCAGGCCCAAAAAATCCACCTTCAGCAGGCCCAAGGCCTCCAACGTATTCATGGGGAACTGGGTGGTGATCACCTCGTCGTTTTTTTGCACCGGCACATAATCCGTTACCGGGTTGGCGGTGATCAGCACACCGGCGGCATGGGTAGAGGCGTGGCGGGGCATACCCTCCAACGCCATGGCGGTGCGCAGGAGTTTTGCCACGCGGGGGTTTTCTTCATTTGCTCGGCGCAGCTCGCCGCTGAACTGCAGCGCCTTTTCCAGCGTCATCTCCAGCGCAAAGGGGATCATCTTAGCCACGGCGTCCACCTCGGCATAGGTGTAGCCCATGGCCCTGCCCACATCCCGCACAACGGCCCGGGCCGCCATGGTGCCAAAGGTGATGATCTGCGCCACATGATCCTCGCCGTACTTGCGGGACACGTAGTCGATCACTTCCTGCCGCCGCTCGTAGCAGAAGTCGATATCAAAATCCGGCATGGAGATTCGCTCGGGGTTCAAAAAGCGCTCAAACAGCAGGTTGTAGGCCAGGGGATCCAAGGCGGTGATGTCCAGTACATAGGCCACGATGGAGCCCGCGCCGCTGCCCCGCCCCGGCCCCACCATGATGCCATTGTCTTTGGCATACTTGATAAAATCCCAGGTGATCAAAAAGTAATCGGCATACCCCATGCCATCGATGGTACTCAGTTCATAAGCCAGGCGTTCGCGAGCCTCTTGGGTTACCGGATCATAGCGCCTTTCCAAGCCCTCTTCGCATAAGCGGGCGAGCATCCCAATGGATGTCTCGCCCACTGGCACCGGATAAGCAGGCAGGTGAATAGAGTCAAAATCAAAGTGAACGTTGCACCGCTCGGCAATCTGTACCGACCGGGCCACCGCGTCGGGCCACTTGGCAAAAAGCGCACTCATCTCCGCGGGGGATTTTACGTACAATTCCCGTGTGCTCATACGCATACGGTTTTCGTCTTCTAACGTTTTGCCGGTTTGGATGCACATCAGCACTTCCTGGGCGTCGGCATCCTCCTGGCGCAAGTAGTGGGCGTCATTGGTGGCCACCAACGGGATGCCTGTATCCTCGGAAAGCTGCACCAGCAACGGCGCCAATTGCCGCTCCTCGGCGATGCCGTGATCCATGATCTCTAAAAAGAAGTTGTTCTCGCCAAACAAATCGCGCAAACGCAAGGCGTAGGTCTTGGCATCGGCGGCGCGCCCTTCCAGCAGCAGCTTGGGCACCTCGCCGGACAAACAGGCCGACAGGGCAATCAGCCCCTCGCTGTGCTTCTCCAGCAGCTTTAAATCGATCCTTGGTTTATAGTAGAATCCCCGCGTCCAACCCTCGGACACCAGCTTGGTAAGGTTTCGGTAGCCAACGTCATTTTCGCACAGCAATATCAGATGGCTGTATTCCCTGGCCGCGCCGTGCTTTTCGTCCATGTCCTCGCAGGTATATACCTCGCAGCCGATCACCGGGTGGATGCCCCGCTTTTTGGCCGCGCTATAAAAACCCACCACGCCGTACATCACGCCATGGTCGGTGATGGCACAGTGGCCCATACCCAGCTCCTTTACCAAATCGAGCAGCGGCTCGATGCGGTTGGCGCCGTCCAGCAGGCTGTATTCGGTGTGAAGGTGCAGGTGGGCGAAGTTGGAGGGGGTGGGCATGGGGGCACCTCCTTTGCTCAATGTTAAGCATTCGATGAATCTACAGCATCATTATATGCCCAGTTTCGTGCGCAACGCTTTGGTTGACAACCAGTCGGCTTCGCTCTGCACGGAAGCTTCGCCCTCGACCAGTTTGGCAAGCAAGTCCAACCTCACTTGCTGCCGTTCATATTCTTCCATCTCCAAAATGACACGCTTGCCACGGCCATCTCCTGAATTTCGAAAATCTATTATCGGCTTAATGCTGGCCAATTACATCACCTCGGGTGGATTGTAGCGTAATTCGTCGCTGAATTCAACTGCACTTTACGCCTGGTCCAGCAGGCTGCTTTCGGTTTAATCGGATTTTCCATACACCCTAATATACATTTCCTCGTTTTCATCCAGCAGCACATAATGATCTTCTAACATCTCCCGCAGGCCCTCCGGCAAGCCCCAACCGCTTTGAGTGGAATCAATCGATAAATGATACACCGTGTTGTACTGCAGCAAATCTTCGGCATCGGTTACCGTCCACGCGCTCATCAAATGAAAGGGGTCCCGCGTGCCTTGTTTTGTGATGTAGTACTCCCTCCAGCCCAGTAAAAACCAGGGATTGACGCTGGCGAGGACAACCGTATCATCGCTGTAGATAACATCGCCTTCGGCATACAGCCACTCCGTAGCCGCCCGATGTGGAGCCGGATTGGCGCGCCCCACTACCTGAACGGTATTCCAGCCAACAAACAGCAAAAGGCCTGCACAAATAAAGGCAGCGCTTTTTCGCCTGTGCCGCAGGCCAATCTCCAAAATGGCATCAAGCGCAAGGCTGCAGGCGATCATCGCACAGGGGAAAAGGGCGGAAAAGTAACGGTTCACCCAGAATGTCGACCGCCAAGCGATGCAATTGCCATACAGATATACGGCCGAAATCATCGTGCAGGTAATAAAAATCGGCGCGATTTCGATAAAACTCCGGCTTTTTAACAATACCTTTGCCACGAGAAAAACGACGGCAAAAATAAGCATGCAGAAAACCAACATGTTTTGGCCACTAAGAAACCGGATGAGGCTCTCGACGGATTGAAGCGATGGAACCGGTTGCCAACTGCCCACGATACTTCTTTCCAGCACCATCACCGCCATAAGCCACGGAATGTACAACAACGCTGCCAGCCCGTACGAAAATAGATGCCGAAAATCCGTCTTTTTTCTCCATACAAGAAAACAATCCATCACAAAAAGCATGCCACCAAACAGCACGCCAAAATAATGGGAATATCCGCTTAGGGTCATCCAGGCGCAAAACCGAACCATTCGCATGATGCTGAAACCGGGCTTTTTTACCCTTGCCACCCATTCATACAGCGATAGCGTGGAGAAAAGGAGCATAAAAGATTGCGGGCGCAATTCCCATCCGCATATCAAAAGCACGGAAGCGTTAAGAGCCAAAAGCGACGCGGCCAGGAGGCCGGTGCGTCTGTTGCGGAGTCGCTCTCCGGTGAGCCCGGTCACAAATACGGTGATTGCTACGGCCGCCTCCGAAAGCAGCAGGAGCCACCTTTCGCCGTATGGGGCAATGCGATACCAAAAATACAACGCAGCGTCGTACAGGGGCGGCGTGTGGGGATCGTATCGTATCGTTTCCCACAAGGTATCGGTGGTTCCGCTGAACGCAATCTGACACAGCTCGTCAAGCCAAAAGGGCCGGTTGTTCGCATGCAGAAAAAGAGCAACAAATGTGGCTATGGACAGGGCGCCATACGCAATTTTGGAAGTGTTGGCCGTCATCCATTTGCGCAATTTAGTTGTTAACAGCATGCTTGCATCCCCTTATTGTTGATTTTGTTTGCCATATACCCTGATATACAGTTCCTGATTTTCGCCCAGCAGCACATAGTGCTCTTCCAACGTCTGCCGCAAGCTCTCCGGCAAACCCCAGTACCCGTACGTGGAATGGTACACCCTGTTGAATCGCAACAACTCGTCGGGCCCTATCGTCCATACGTCCACCAAATGGATGGGATCCCGCCGGCCTTGTTTTGTGATGTAATATTCATTCCAGCCGTCCATGGGCCAGCCCCCGTCGCTGCTGATCACAATCGTATCGCTGGCGTAGATGGGATCCCCTTGGGCAAACAGCCACTCCGCGGCGGCCCGATAGGGCGCGGGCGTTACCCTTTGAATCACTTGAACCGTATTCCAGCCCGCAAACAGCATCAAGCCAACGCAAACCCCGGCGACTATTTTTTGTTTGCGGCGCAATACGGCCTGCAAAAGGGTATCCAGGGCAAGGGCACAGGCGACCATCACACAAGGAAAAAGGGCGGAAAAGTAACGGGGAACCCAAAATGTGGACCGCCAGGCGATGAACCTGCCGTACACAAAAATAACCAGAATCATCAAACAGGCGACAACCACGGGCGCACGTTCAACGAATGCGCTTTTCCTAAACGCAAAAACCACCGCCAGCACAAACAGCCCCAAGATCAGTAGGTTCTCCCCGCTCAAAAACCGTAAGAGCTCCGCCACACCCTGGAGGGACGGAACAGGCTGCCAAAGCCCGGTTTCCTCGCCCCCCAGCATCAAACGAAGCCAGGGGATGTACGCCAGCAGCGCCAGCGCATACGACAAAAAATACCGGCTGTCCATCTTTTTTCGCAGGGCTAGAAAACAATCCATCAAAAACAGCATGCCACTAAACAGTACGCCAAAGTAATGGGAATACCCGCTCAACGCCATCCAAGCGGCATAACGAAGCATGCGCGGAGTATTAAAGCCGGGCTTTTTGACCCTTGCCACCCATTCATACAGGGATAGTACGCAAAAAAGAAGCATAAAGGCTTGGGGGCGCAATTCCCATCCGCAGGCCAAAATCGCGGAGCCATTCAGTGCCATCAATGACGCGGCCAGAAGGCCGGTTCGTCTGTTGCGGATTTTTTCGCCCACAAGCCCGGTGACAAACACGGTGATAGCAAAGGCCCCTTGCGAAAGCAGCAGCAGCCATCTTTCGCCGTATGGGGCAAGGCGATACCAAAAAAACAAAGCGATATCATACAGGGGCGGCGTGTGCGGATCATACAGCATGGCCCTTCGCCAAGACCCGGCCGTGCCGCTGAATGTGATTTGGCACAGCTCGTCCGACCAGAAGGGCTGGCTGTTGGCAAACAAAAACAGGCCCGCAAATGCGGCGGCGGATATAACTACGTATAGCATTTTGGAGGTGTTTTTGGATGTTGCTAACATGATTGGGGACTCCTTTGTTGCTACCGACACTATACAATTTTTTGCGCATACGTTCAAGATTTTTTATTGACATTGCGCTCATACCAAGTATGATGAAGAGCAGAGTGAAAGAGAGGTGCTTTTGCCCATGCAGCATTCACCCCAAAACAAGTGGCGGGCCGTCGCCTTGATTGCGGCGGCAGGTACCTGTTGGAGTTTTGCCGGTTTGCTGAGCAAATTTGCGCCTTGGAGCGCCCTTTCCCTTGTGGGCTTCCGGGCGGTGTTTGCTGTTTTGATATTGGGATGGGTGCGCAAAAGCTTTCGCCCTGTGCATACCGCAGGCAACTGGCTGGGCGGGATCGGGGTTGTGACCACGGCGATTTTATTTATTTACGCCAACAAATTGACCAGCGCCGCAAACGCCATTGTTCTGCAATATGCCATGCCCGCAGTTGTTATCATACTGCAAGCGGTTTTGTTTCGCATTGCCCCCAAAAGAAAAGACGTGATTGCTACCCTGCTGGTGATGACCGGGGTGCTGCTTTGTTTTTATCAGGGATTGGGCGGAGGGGCCTTTGTTGGCGATCTGCTGGCCCTACTTTCTTCTGTTACATGGGCCGTTGTGTTTCTGGCGGTTCGTATGCCTAATGTAGGCCCCATGAGTTACGCTTACATGGGCAATCTTTTGGGATGCGGTTTTTTAGTCTCCATGCTATTTGATCCCGGCATTCAAACCGGCGGAGCTGTGGGCTGGCTGGCGGCGGCGGCCATGGGCTTGTGCCTTGGCGTTGGCTATCTATGCTTTGGGAAAGGTTTGGAAGCCGGGCTTTCGCCCACGGTTGCCGCCATCGTCTCCAATGTAGAGCCGGTGTTAAACCCCACATGGGTATTTTTGTTTCTGGGGGAAACCCCCGGTGCGTTGGCGCTGATAGGCGCTGTGATCGTACTTGCCACGGTGACATGGCATTCGATTTGGAAGCCTAATACTACTTCCTAATCGAGAACGTCGCATCTCGCTTGTCTTTTGCGTTTACGCGTTGCCTTCTCCACTCAGCCTAGCGCTGCTACGCCTCGTTTCAGCGGCTTAGCGTATACACAAAATCCTTCACGATCTTTGCAACGTTTTCAATCAGGAAGTAGTTTAAATAGTAAATACGTGCACCATTTACAAAGATTATGCGTTTCTTTGTGTTGGTAAAACTGCTACAATAAACCGTAGAAACGGCAAGAATATGCCCAACAAAACAAATTGAAGGAGGTTCTCCCCTATGAGGAAAATCAAAAAGATGCTTGCTTTAACGCTGGCCACCATGATGCTGCTTTCGGCATTTGCGGGCCTTGCAAGCGCGGAAACCGTGATCAAGGTGTTCTCCAACCTGCCGGACCGTACCACCGGCCAGGGGTTTGTGGAGCAACAGCTCTTTGACGCCTATATGGAGGCAAACCCCGATGTAAGGATCGAAGTAGAGGCCCTGCAAGACGAACCTTACAAAATCAAGTTCAGCGCCTATGCCCAGGGCACCGAAATGCCCGATCTGCTCATGGTATGGGGCATGCCCGGCTTTTTGGACGAGGTGATCGACGCAGGCCTGCTGGCAGCCTTGCCTCCCGATCTGGGCGATGAGCTGGGCTTTATCCCCGGCACGTTGGACGGGTTTTCGAAAAACGGCGCCCTGTACGGCTTGGCCCGGAATACCGACGTGATGGCCTTTTACTACAACCAAAAGATGTTTGACGACAACGGCTGGGCGGTTCCCACCACCTACGAAGAGCTGCTGGCGCTGGGCGAGACCATCGCCGCCGCGGGCATCATGCCCGTATCCATGGCCGGTGGCGACAAGTGGCCCTTGGGCATCTACCTAACCGATCTGCTGGTGAAGATCGGTGGCCCCGGCGTAAACGGCCGCCTGTACGACGCGGTTGCCAACAAGGACTTTAACACCCCTGAATTCCTGCAAGCGGCGGCCCTGATGCGCGAGGCGGCGGTGCGTGGGCTGTTCCAAATCGGCTTTGAGACCGCTGACTACGGCACGGCCAAGAATCTATTCACCAACGGCCAGGCAGCCATGTTCTACATGGGCGGCTGGGAGATGAGCATGGCCACCGATCCGGATATTGATCCCGAGATCCGCGACAACATCCGCATGTTCATCATGCCCGTGGTAGAAGGCGGCGTGGGCGTAGCTACCGACATCGCCGCATGGAACGGCGGCGGCTACGGCGTATCCGCCAACGGCGCCCAAAGGGAAGAAGCCATCAAGCTGCTCACCTTTATGTTCCATCCCGAAGGTTGGAACAAGATCGCCTGGGAAAATGGCGTCACCATGACCGCCCAGGATTTCTCCGCCTACGGCACGGGCGAAGAGACCCCCGTGCAAGTGGAGTTTACCCTGGCGTTTACTTCGGCCACCAGCGTGTCCGGCACGCCCATCATCGACATGGGCACCGCCAACTTTAAAAACGTTAGCGAAGACGCCATGCAGGAAGTTGCCATCGGCGTGCTCACCCCCGAGGCCTTTGTGCAAAAGCTGGCCGACGGCTGCAGGTAAACGCAATCATTGATCCAAGCGGCCGCCTTTGTAAGCAGCAAGGCGGCCGCTTTCGCAAAGGAGAACCGCGATGGACAGAGCGTATCGAAATAAGGCCGTGATCGCCAGCCTGGTTATCCCCGGCTTGCTCACCTTTGTGTTTGCCGTGCTGGCCCCCATTTGCCTGAGCGTGTACTATGGTTTTATGGAGTTCAGCGGCCTGGGTACACCACGGATGATCGGTTTTGCCAACTATGCCGAGCTGCTTGGGGATCAAATCTTTTTTACCTCCCTGCGCAACTCACTGCTGCTGGCGGCGGGTTTTGTGTTCATCCAGCATCCCCTGGCCATGCTCACCGCCGTAATATTGGATAAGCTGGGCAAACGGGCCGAGGGCATCTTCCGCACGGTATACTTTTTGCCCAATGTGATTTCCGTGGCCATCATCGCCTACCTGTGGCGGTTTATTTACAACCCCAACTTTGGGCTGCTTAACAACGTGATCAAAGCCTTTGGCGGCGCGGGCAATATCAACTGGCTGGGCAGCGGCAACGCCATTGGGTCGGTGCTCATCACGCTGATTTGGCACGGTTTTGGCTGGGGCATGCTGATTTACTACACCGGCATCAAAAACATCGACCAAACCCTGTACGAAGCCGCCCTGATCGACGGCGCCGACGGCAGGCAGGTATTCTTTCGTATCACCCTGCCCCTGATGAAACCGGTGATCGAGGTAAACGTAACCCTGGCATTGATTGCTGCCCTCAAACAAATGGAAACCGTGTATTTGCTTACTGGCGGCGGGCCTGCCAACGAAACCCAATTTATGGCCAACTATTTGTATAAACAGGCCTTTCAAGCCTATCGGTACGGGTACGGCAATGCCATCAGCGTGGTGTTTGTGATCATATGCATCGTATTTACCCAGGTACTAAACCGCGCGTTCCGCGAGAGGGAGGGCGCCCTATGATCGCAAGCAACAAACTCGCTTTGGTGCGCAAGGCCGTGCTGTGGTCGGTGCTGCTGGTATTTGCGGTGATACAGCTGTTTCCCCTGGTGTGGCTGGTGAACTTTTCCCTGGCCAGCAGCAACGAGATGTTTACCACAGGGCTGCTCATCATCCCCCGGCAGCTTCGTTGGGATAACTACGAAAAGGCCTTTGTAAGCGGCAACTTTATGGCGTACTTTACCAACAGCATGATTGTGAACGTGTTGGCAGTGGCGCTGGTGCTGACCCTTTCGGTGATGCTGGCCTTTGCCATCACCCGTATGCGCTGGAAACTGTCGGGTATGGTGCGCAACATCATCTTATTGGGCATGATGATCCCCATTCACGCCACGCTGCTGCCCAACTATGTGATTTACGACCGGCTGCGCCTTACCGACACCTTGTTTGCCTTGCTGATTCCCTACGTAGCCTTTTCTTTGCCCTTGGGCCTGTTTTTAACCTGTGGGTTTATGAGCAGCATCCCCAAAGAAATTGAAGAAGCCTCCCTGATCGACGGCTGCGGCATCTACCGCATGCTGGTCACCATCATCACGCCCATGCTGCGCAACGCATTGGTCACCGTATCCATCATGACTTTCTTAAACAATTGGAACGAGTTTATGATGGCCAGCACCTACTTGCGCAGCGCCCGATGGAAAACGCTGCCCTTTTCGGTGCTGGAGTTTACGGGGCTGTACTCTTCGAACTATGCCATCCATTTTGCGGTGATGGCCCTGTCCGCCGCGCCGGTGGTGATCCTGTACATCATCCTCAACCGGCACATCACCAAGGGCGTTGCGCTGGGGGCCGTAAAGGGCTAGAATAAACATATGACCAACCAAACAAAAAGGCGCGGGGTTCGATGGTGGCTGTCCCGGTTGGGATTGCGCACCAAGATTGTGCTGTGCATCTATGCCGTGATGTTCCCCATTCTGTTTATGAGCATGGTGTATATCATCGCGGACAATTATAACACCGTGTTTCAAGAGGCCACGGTACAGCACGTTCGCGCCGCCCAGTCCGCCGCCGACGAGATCGCCTACCTCCAGCAGGACATGGTAGATATCATGACCTATTTTACGGTAAACCATCACATTCGGAATGTGCTGATGTCCGATGCGGAGCGGCTGCGGGATGTGAGCCTATTTTGGCGATCAGAAACGCCCATTGAATTCATGCGGGACATATTGGCCATCAAAGCCCAGCTGAGTACCGTGATCCTGTACCCGGAAAACGGGCTCAATCCCTTTTACGTAAGCAACGACGAAAGCGTACACAACACGAATCTTGATCAAATCCGAACATTGCCCATGTACCAAAACGCGGCCCAGGCCAGGGGCGATATTGTGTGGACGCTGGTGGCGGCCTACGAGCCGGGGTTTTACCTGCGCAACCGCACCGACAAAATCGTGGCCAGCCGGGCCATCCTGGATCTTTCCAAACGCACCCGGCTGGGGTTTTTGGCCATCAGCATGGACGCGGGTACTTTCCAAAAAATCTGTGCCAATCACCTTTTATCGCCAGATGGGGGAATCGTTGTGCTCTCCTATTCGGGCGAGGTGATGGTGGAAGCCGGCCGCTGGAATCCGTCGGTAGTGCAAAAACTGCAAGAAGAGGGGCTCGCAGCCCGGCTGGCAGCCAGCGAAACGCCCTACCATGCCATTGAAGACAGCTATGTATTTTGCCGGAGCCAAACCAATGGGATGATCGTATGTTACCTTTCCCCAAAGGCGGGCTGGGACGCCCGGGTCCGGGTTGGCCTACATGTGCCCATGCTTTTGGCCCTGGCGCTGCTGGTATGCACCTGGCCCCTATCCTCTATCGTATCCAGGGCGCTGAGCCGCTCCACCAAGGAACTAAGCTCCGCCATGCAAAAATTCCGGGAAGGGGATTTTTCCCAGCAAGTTAAGATACGCAGCGAGGACGAAATCGGCCAAATGTCCTTGGCGTTTAATCAGATGGCCACCGACGTGCGTGAGCTCATCGACAAAAACTACGTGATGGCCCTGCGGGAGCGGGAGAGTGAGCTGGACGCACTCCAGGCCCAGATCAACCCTCACTTTTTGTACAACGCCATGGATTCTTTGTATTGGCAGGCCGAAGAAACCGGCCTAGGCACATTGGCGGAAGATATTTTGGCCCTTTCCAAGCTGTTTCGATTATTGCTGAGCCAGGGCCAAAGCGAAATTCCGGTGCGTAACGAAATCGAGTTGATCGGTTATTACTTGCAAATTCAAAAGATGCGCTTTTCCCAAAGGCTTTCCTGCGAGATCGACGTAGAAGAAGCGGTAATGGGCTGCCAAATCCCCAAGCTCACCCTGCAACCTTTTGTGGAAAACGCCATCGTCCACGGGCTGGAAAAAAGCGTAGACGGTGGGTTTGTAAAGATTCGCGGCCGGCTGGAAGGAGACATGATGGTCTTTACCATCCAAGACAATGGGGTGGGCATGCGCCAGGAAGATGCCGACCGTATGCTCAAAGCCGATGCATCGGGCAATTACAGAACGGCGCGCATCGGCCACTATGCCATCAGCAACATCAAGGAGCGGCTGGTGCTCCGATATGGCCAAACAGCCGGGCTGGACATCCGCAGCGACCCAAGCGTGGGCACCACGGTACGGGTGACGCTGCCGGCAACCCAATCACAGATGGGGGGTGAAAAAGATGGCCGCAGGGTATAAGCTGCTATTGGTAGATGATGAAGAAAACATACTCCAAGCCATGGAAAACTACATCAAGCTGCACACCACCCGCTTTCACAAGGTGTACACCGCCACAAGCGGGCAGGCCGCCCTGGACATCATTTTCCGCCATCAGCCCGATGTGATGCTGCTGGACGTACAAATGCCCGGCAAAACAGGCATCGATGTAATCCAAGAGGCAAACGCCGCGGGCAAATGTCCCCGAACCATCATCCTATCCGGCCACGACACCTTTGCTTATGCCCAAATGGCCATGCGGGAGGGTGTGGCGGATTATTTGCTAAAACCCTGCCGCTCCACCCAGATATTAGAAAAATTAGAAACCCTGCTCCCGCCGCCCGAAGAAGATACGGCTACGGCCCAAGCCATGCCCCCGGCGGACGAAAACCGGATCGTAACCCGCGCCATCGCTTATATGGAAGAGGACTTGTCAAAAGAAAGAAGCCTTACGGCGGTAGCATTGGCCGTGGGGGTATCCGCCGCCTATTTGTCCGCCCTGTTCACAAAAACCAAGGGGTTGACCTTTGTGGATTACAACAACAAGATGCGGGTGGACTGGGCCTGCGCCTACATGCACGATCCACGCATGAAGGTATACGAAATCGCCTACCGCGTAGGCTTTCGCAACGAGAAGTATTTTTCCAGGGTGTTTCGCAAAGTGATGGGCAAAAGCCCGTCGGAATACAGGCAGGGCTTAAAATAAAGGAGGGAAATTCAAATGAAATGCACCTGGACCATCACCCGCTGGGATGGGCAAAAGGCGCTGACGGCCAGCCAAACCATCATGTCGACAGAAGATCAAGGCCAGGAAAACCAGGCGATGAACATACATCCGGATTTTATCTACCAAACCTTTGAGGGTTTTGGCGGATCCCTTACCGAATCCGCAGCCGTAACCTTTGCCCAAATGCCAGCCCACCTGCAAAAAAAGGCCCTGCAAGCCTATTACGGAAAGGATGGCCTGGGCTATAACATCGCCCGCATGCATATCGATAGCTGCGACTTTTCCCTGGACAATTACTCCGCCATGGAAGCCGACGGCGACGTATGGGGCCCTGGGTTTTCCCTGAGCCGGGACGAGGTGGCTATATTGCCCCTGTACCAGGCCGTAACCGAGGCCCTGGGTTACCCCATACCCGTGATGCTTTCCCCCTGGAGCCCGCCCGCCTTCATGAAAACCAACGGCCAAAAGAACCACGGCGGCAAATTAAAGCCGGAGTATTACACAAAATGGGCGGAGTACCTGTGCCGATACATCCGGGAATACCGTGCCCGAGGGGTGGATGTACGCAGGCTGAGCATCCAAAACGAACCCAACGCCGTACAAACCTGGGATTCCTGCATCTACACTGCCCAAGAAGAAAAGGTGTTTTTGCGGGATCATTTATATCCTGCCCTGCAAAAGCACGGGCTCACCGATGTGGATATCTACATTTGGGATCACAACAAGGAGCGGGCCCTGGAGCGCACCCAAGTGATACTGGACGCCCAAACTACGCCCATGGTAACCGGCGTGGCCATCCACTGGTATTCCGGCGATCATTTTGACGCCTTGCGTATGATCCGGGAGCGGTATCCCACCCTAAAACTGTTTTATAGCGAAGGCGCCGTGGAATACCGCCACCACGCGGCCAACGATTATCTTCGAAACGCTCGGCAATACACCCATGACATCATCGGCAACCTAAACGCGGGCCTTGAATTCTTTATGGACTGGAACATCCTGCTGGACGAGACCGGCGGCCCCAACCATGTGGGCAACTTTTGTGATGCGCCCCTGATGTACGACCGCAAGGCCAAAACCCTAACAAAAACATTAACGTATGAGTATTTGGCCCATTTGAGCCGGGCCATCGTGCCGGGTAGCGTGCGCCTGGGCAGCAGCAAATTTACGGAGGATATAGACGCCACCGCCTTCCGCAGGCCCGATGGCGACATCGCCGTGGCGCTGCTCAACCGCACGGCCAAAGGGATGCAGGTATGGATACGGATGTTGGGGCGGCTGCTTCCCATCGAATTGCCGGGGGACAGCATAACCACAGGAGTCATAACGGGTTAGAAAAAACTTTGTACTTCAAACAAAAAATGACTTGAGTTTGTCCGTTGCATGGGTTACAATACAGAACACGGGAATTGCCAAATCACTGAATACGGGGAGGGACGTCCTTGCAAACAAAAACCGTGCTGGTGGCCGGTGGGTCCTCGGGCCTGGGGTTGGCAACGGCGCGGGAGTTGGCACGGGCCGGTCATCGTGTATTTGCCGGGGCCCGGAGTTTTTCCGGGCAGGAGGGCGACGCGCCCGAAGGCTTTTATCGCCTTGGGTTGGACGTAACCGACCCTGCCAGCGTCACCCGGTCGGTAAACGAGGTAGAACGCCTGGCCGGGCCCATCGATGTGCTGATCCTGTGTGCGGCACAGATCGTATTGGGCAGTTGCGAAGAGACTTCCATCGAGGAACTGCAAGCCGTGGTGGATACAAACTTTATGGGCATCGTGCGGGTTGTACAGGCTGTGCTGCCCTCCATGCGCGCACGCAAAAGGGGCTTGATCATGCCCTTTAGCTCCATCAACGGGTTGCTGGGCACACCCTTTTCCGGCGCGTATGTGGCCTCAAAACACGCGGTGGAGGGCTGGGCCGAATGTCTGCGCATGGAATGCAGGCCCTTTGGCATCCGGGTATGTGTGGTGCGGCCCGGGGATCACCGCTCCGGCAGCGTGGCTTATCGCCAGCATGCCAGCCGGGCCGGGGGCCAGGGCTCACCCTATGCCCAAGCCCATGCCCGTGGCACCGCGGCCATCGCCCGGGATGAGGCCGGTGGCAGCGACCCGCAGCGCCTGGCCCGCGTGGTCGCCCGGCTGATTGAAGGGGGAGGAAAACCCGGCCAACGCCTGGTGGCGCGGATCGACCAGCGGCTGGCCGTGTGGTTGCACGATCTGTTGCCAGCCGGTGTGTTTTCCCGCATCTTGGGGATGTATTATTTGAAAGGAGGTCAATCATGACGGGATTCATCATGGATCGGATCGCCCGGCTGGAGAAGGACAAATCCATTAAAAATATATACGGCATTATTGTTTCGTCCGGCTCCGAGCGTGTGGCGGCCCAATTCCTGCAGGACGGGGAAACCGTGTCCTGGACGTATACTGATTGTGACCGCATGGCCCGTGCTTACGCCGCATATCTGCGAAGGGCGTTCTTGCCCGCAGAGGGCGGCGTGGTGGCCATCAAAATCGATACCTGCCCCGAGTGGGCGCCTGTCTTTTGGGGCGTGATGATGGCCGGTTTTTCGCCGCTGTTGCTTAACTTTACCCTAAACGACGAGATGACCGCCTACCTACTGGAGCAGGCCGGAGCGGTGGGTATCGTCAATGCCGCGCCCCAAACCCTGCCCGAATCTTACAGCCAGATCAACCTGACCGATCTGCTGGACGCACCGGAAGCGCCAACAAACTTTACCCCAAACTTTGGCGGCTCGGTGGCCCTGTGCACCTCGGGCACCACGGCCACCTCCCGCATCTTTGTGTACAATGGGGAGGCCTTGGCCAATCAGGTGCTCAATAGCGGCCTGGTGTACAAAGCAAACCGTTACATCATCAATGACGATCCGTGCAACGCGCTGGCCTTTTTGCCCTTCCACCATGTGTTGGGTTTTATGGCCAACGTGTTGTGGTGCTCTTTTTTGGGGTACACAAATATCTATCTAAAAGACCGTTCGCCCCAAACCATTGTGGAAACCTGCAACAAGCTGCGGGTGCAGCTGATCATAGCGGTGCCCTTGCTCATCAACAACCTGTCGGTAGCCCTGGGCAAAAAAGTGGCCAAGGAACCGCGGGCCCGGCGCAACGCCTTTGCGGTGATGAAGTGGTTGTCCCTGGCCGTACAAACCATGGCTCCCCACGCTGGGCTGCGTTTTGCCCGCAACGTGCTGTTTAAAGACGTAGTTAAGCAATTGCTGGGGCCGGACATCCGCTGCATCTTATTGGGCGGCAGCCATACCCCGGCGGAACACATGCGCACCATCTGCGCACTGGGTTATTTTGCTTCCGGCGGCTTTGGTATGACCGAAACCGCCATCACCTCCATGGAGACCTCCATGAGCCTGCGCAAGCGCATCAGCGGCAGCGTGGGCACGCCCCTAAAGTCGGCGGAATACCACGTGCTGCCCATCAGCCGGTGGAGCCATGGCCGGGGCGAGATGCTGATCCGGGGCGGCACCCTGCACACCGGGCGGATGATCGACGGCGTGCTGGCTCCTCCCGATGTGGACGAGCGCGGCTGGTATCCCACCGGCGACATCGTGCGCCTTAAGCGCAACGGCATGTGGGTCGAAGGCCGCAGCAAAGACGTGATCATCAACGAGTCGGGCGAAAACGTGTATCCCGACGAGTTGGAAGACGTGTTCTCCGGCCTGGAATGCGTGGAACAGTTCTGTGCGTTAGGCATCGCCAAAGAAGACAGCAAGCGGGCCAAGTACCAAGACATCACCCTGGTATGCAATGTGGGCGCAGCTTACAACGACCTGCGCTATTTAGAGATGCTGATCCGGGGCATCGCCCAGGCCAATGGCCGCCTGCCCATGTACAAAAAGGTGAGCCGCGTGATCGTAACCCCGGAAAAGCTGCCCCTGGTCAACGGCATCAAAGTCAAACGCATTGAACTGCGGGAGCAGATCGAAGGCCGGAAAATCGCTTATCGCAACTTGGACTTAAAAGCCGGTGCGGTGCGCGGGCCCAATGCCTCCCCGGCAGAGCCGGTGGTAGCCCAAGAAGCCGCACCCGTAGACTTACAGTTGGATGAAATCCGCCGCCGGGTGCGGGGCGTATTTGCCGAGGTGCTGGAAACCCAATCGGACACCATTGGCGACGACGCTCACTTTGTGGACGACTTGGGCGGCGACAGCCTGCAGAGCCTAGGCATCGCCCTGAAGGTAGAAGAGATCTTTGGCATCCTGATCCCGGTGGAGCAGTACACCCAGTGTACAACCGTGGCTGATCTGTCGGCTTTGGTGTATGCCCACATGCGGGGCGACGTGCCCTACGCTTCCGAGTCGGCCCAACGGCCCGCCGGGGAAGTCACGCCCATCGCCCGGTTTGAAGACGCGCCGGAGTATCACGCCTTTGAAGCTCGCAAGGCCGGTTTGAGCGAGTTCGGCAACCCTTACTTTGTATGCCACGAGTCGGCCCTTTCGGACGTATCGCTGATGGACGGGCAGCCGGTGCTCAACTTTGGCTCCTACAACTATGCGGGCATGTCGGGCCGCCGCGAGGTGATGGACGCTGCCCAAGCCGCCATCGAAAAGTACGGTACTTCCGCCAGCGGCAGCCGGTTATTGGCCGGTGAAAAACTGCTGCACCAAGAGCTGGAGCGGGAGATCGCCCAGTGGAAACACTCGGAGGCCGCGCTGGTGCTGGTGGGCGGCCATTCCACCAACGTAACTTTTGTGGGCAATTTTTGCGGCCCACGGGATTTGATCGTGTACGACGCCCTGGCCCATAACTCGGTGGAGCAAGGCTGCCGCCTGAGTCCCGCCACAGCCAAACCCTTCCCCCACAACGACTACAGGGCATTAGAGGGCATACTGCGCTTGCAACGCGCCCGATTCGAAAAGGTGCTGATCATTGTAGAAGGCGCGTACAGCATGGACGGCGACATCGCGCCCATACCGGAGTTTGTAAAGCTCAAAAAGCAGTTTGGCTGCTTCCTGTTGGTAGACGAGGCCCACTCCGCCGCCGTGATCGGCAAAACAGGCGGCGGCGTAGACGAGTACTTTGCCCTGGAACCCGGGGATATCGACATCCGAATGGGCACACTTTCGAAGGGATTGGGTTCCTGCGGCGGCTACTTGGCCGGTTCTGCCATCCTGATCGAGTACCTGCGCTATGCCCTGCCGGGATTTGTGTTTTCGGTGGGTATATCGCCCCCGGTGGCTGCCGCCGCCCTGCGGGCCATCGGCCTGTTGCGGGAGGATCCTTCCATCATGGAGCGCCTGCAACAAAACATCCACACGTTTATGTTTGAGGCAGGCAAGCGTGGCCTGGATACTTGCCTGGCCGGGGAAAGCGCCATTGTGCCCATCCTGGTGGGCCGCGACGAAGACGCCTTTGCCCTCTCCACGCTGTTGCGTCAACAAGGGGTGTTTGTGCCCCCTGCCGTATACCCCGCCGTACCCAAAAACAAGGCCCGCCTGCGTTTTTGTGTGATATCTGAGCACAAACCCGAGCAAATCGTACAGGCGCTGGATACGCTGGAGCGTGTTGCGCTGGAAGCCGGTATCGTACTGCCACGGATCGATAGTGGCATCCCTGTAGGGGCGATCAATGATCGCCCCTACAAATCCCGGAGGTAAGCATGTATCAAGTGCTCCTGGTTACGGATCAACAGGATGTGCGCGAAGCCTTCGATTCCTTTCCGGATTGGAGGCTGCTGGGTTTTGAGTTGCCGCGCATCGTTTGTACCGCCAAAGAGGCGACGCTGCTGGTAGAGAGCGGCGCCGCCGACGCGGTGGCCTATGTATTGCCCAAAGACGAGGGGCAATCCTTCTTTTCGTTCCTTACCCATTATCCGCAGATTCGGTGCATGGAGGCGGCTTCCGACCCGCTGCGCCTGCGCCGGGCGCTGGGCTCCTTGCGCCGCGCACTCCACGAACAATCCGCCGACGGCACCCTTACCGACGTGCTGCCCATACTGCAAGCAGAGTTTTTTCACAGCTTGCTGGAAGACGCGCCCGGGCCTTTGGAAGCATTGCGCGCCCGGGCCGCCGCACTGCAAATCCAGCTTGCTCTGGACGCCCCCGTATGTTTGGCCCGCCTGCAGCTCCCCCAGGGCGAGGTATACCTTGCCGAGGTATGGCGCTACGGCCGGGAGCGCCTGGAGCTGGCGCTGCGCAACTTTTTTGAGCGGGACGAATCCGGCCTGCGCTATGTGCTGTGTGTACTCAACCCCCGGGAGATCAAGCTGCTGGCCTGCCCCAAGGCCGCCATCGACGGCGAGGCCCTGCGCCACCGCGTCAACGAACGCCTGGCCCAGGGCTGCGCAGAAACCTTGGAGTACCTGGAGCTCGAAGTCAAGATAAAAAGCGTAACGCTTTACGAGAATTTGGGGGCGATGGGGGGCACGGCCTGAGGGATATTGCTTCTTGAGAATTCGTCCGCTTGAAAAAAAGAACCTGTTTCTTGCGCATAACTGTGCTTGAAACAGGTTCTTTGTAGGGGGCGATGCCCTCATCGCCCCGCACCCTTCGTGATGTGATCAGGTGCCATGGGTAACGCGGGCCGATGAGGGAATCGGCCCCTACATTTTCCTTTAGGCGATGGCAATTAGAACGCAGGCACAACCGCGCCCTGGTAGGTCTCCTCGATGAAAGCACGCACTTCGTCGCTGTTTAGCACTTCCCGCAGGGCTGCCACAAAATCGGCATCCTCGTTGCCTTCTTCTACAACAACGTAGTTGATGCGCGTCTGCGCAGCTTCGGAATCCAAACCCTCGGCGGCCACCGCATCCTTGGAGGCGGAAAGGCCCACTGCCAGCGCGTAGTTGCCGTTGATCACGGCAAAGTCCACATCGGCCAGCGCCCGCGGCACCTGGGCGGCTTCGATTTCAAGGATGTCGATGTTAAAGGGATTGTCCACGATATCCAGCTTGGTGGCTGTCAGGCCCGCATCCTCGGCGATCTTGATCAGGCCTTGGGCTTCCAGCAGCAGCAGCGCACGGGCGCAGTTGGTGGGATCGTTGGGCACGGCGATCTTGGCCCCTTCCTGGATGGCGTCCAGCGAGGCGGTCCTTCCCGGATAGATGCCCATGGGCTCAAAGTGCACGGGGATTACGGCCACCAGGGTGGTGCCGTTCTGCTCGTTGAAGTTGTTTAGGTAGGGTTTGTGTTGGAAGTAGTTGGCGTCCACCTCACCGTCCTGGGTTTCCACATTGGGGCGGATGTAATCGTTAAATTCCACTACGGTAAGGTCAAAGCCCTTTTCGGCCAGCAGGGGCACCACAAAGTTGAGCACCTCGGCATGGGGCGTGGGGGTCGCGCCGATTTTGACCGGGGTGTTGGCCAGGGCAGCGCCTGCTAGGGAGACTACGAGGGAGAGTACCAACAGGGAAACAAGCAGCTTTTTCATGGGGTGAATCTCCTTTCAATTTTGAGGTTTGTTGGTTTGGGTGTTATGCTTACGTCCGCAGGTCACCGTTGCCGGTGATCGAGCAGGCGGGAAACCCGTGTGCCTACAAACTGTATGCCTTGTACCAGCAGCACCAGTTCAACGATGGCGAACCATAGTACGTCGGTTCTGAAACGGTAGTAGCCGTAGTTGATGGCGATGGCGCCCAGCCCTCCGCCTCCAATGGCCCCGGCCATGGCGGTATACCCCAGGATGGCGGTGGTGGCCAGGGCCGCACCGTTTACCAGGCCGGGCACAGCCTCACGCAGTATCACCTTGCACACAATTTGAAAGCGATTGGCGCCCATGGCCTGGGCAGCCTCGATCACGCCAGGGTCTACCTCCAGCAGGGAGGACTCCACGGTGCGTGCCACAAAGGGGAAAGAGGCAACCACCAGGGGTACGATGGTGGCGGTGGTGCCGATGCTGGTACCCACAACCAGGCGAGTGAGCGGGATGGCTGCGATCATCAGGATCAAAAAGGGAACCGAACGCAGGATATTGACGATCACATCCAGCAGGGAGCGTGTACGGGGGCTGGGGATCAGATGATCTTTGCGAAAGACCACCAGCATGATGCCCAGCGGGATGCCAAGGATGTAAGCAAAAGCAGTAGAAGCGAAGGTGATATACAACGTCTCCCACACGCCACCAATGGTTAAATTCCACAAGCCGGGCAGCGCTTCCCAAACGCTAACTAGGGCCGCCCACAGTTCATTCAGGAACATCGCCGCTCACCTCCTCCACGGTTACATTCTGGGTGGCCAGGTAGTCCAGCGCACGCTGCGCGCCTTTTGGATCGTCGGGCAGTTCGATCAGCATCTGCCCCCGCTGCTGGCCAGCCACCCTTTGTATGCTGCCGCTCAGGATATTGACAGGTACACCACAAGCAAGAATCATGTTGGCCACCACCGGCTCATAGGTGTCGGTATCGGTAAAGGCGATGCGCACGCAGCGCTTGCCGGTTGGTATCTCCTCCTGTGCGCCTAGGAACAAGCGGCGGGCGGCGGCTGTTTTGGGATGGGCAAATACTTTGCTTACATCACCCTTTTCCGCGATGCGCCCATCGTCAATGATGGCCACACGGGTGCATATCTGGCGGATCACGGGCATCTCGTGGGTGATGATCACAATGGTGATGCCCATGCGCCGGTTGATATCCTGCAAAAGCGCCAGGATCGACTGGGTGGTGAGGGGATCCAAGGCGCTGGTGGCCTCGTCGCACAGCAGCACACGGGGTTCAGTGGCCAGTGCCCGGGCGATGGCCACCCGCTGCTTTTGCCCGCCCGATAGCTGGGCCGGATACGCTTTGGCTTTGTCTTGCAGGCTTACGATTTCCAGCAACTCATGGGCCCGCACCAATGCCTTGGCCCGTGGCATACCGCTGATCTCCAGCGGAAAGCAAATGTTCCCCAGCACGGTGCGCTGCATCAACAGGTTAAACTGCTGGAAGATCATGGCCACCGACCGGCGCATCTTGAGCAGCTCGCGCCGCTTCATGAGCAGAATGTCCCGGTCGTCGATCAAAATGCGGCCCTCGGTGGGTGCGTCCAGGCGGTTGATGCACCGGATCAGCGTGGATTTGCCCGCGCCGCTCATGCCAATGATGCCGTAGATATCGCCCTGGCGGATGCGCAGGTCGATGCCGTCTAGGGCCACCACCTCGCCCACCTGGGTGGGGTACACCTTGCGCACACCCTGAATGTCGATCAGCACCGGTATTTGTTCGCGGGCCACGATCCCCTGCTCCACCGGCAGCACCTCCTTGTTCATAAAGAAATGAATGATTATGGATGATTATGCAAAAGACCCGCCTCGCATCTCTGCGAAACGGGCCTTGGCTTTGAATGATATTGCTATCACATTTCTATCAGCCTGGCTCTACGATTTCAACAAGACATGCACGGAAAGGACTGCGCAAGGCATAGCCATGCACATCATGCACATCTCCATCGCCCGTGTGCGTTGCATGGGCAGTCCTCCCTTCGTTACAGCTTGCGGATTTGTCGGCGGATTTGTGTAGAAGGATAACATGGATTGGGGCGGGTGTCAAGTATGAAAATGCAGAAAAGTTTGTGAAAAGTTGAGAAAAAGTTGAGGCTTGGGAGAATTTGCGTTACAATACACAATCATCAGTAAGGAGAAAAACAATGTCTTATCAAAAAGAAAAAGCCCTTCTGCAAGAGCTGGCCAAAGAAGTAGCGGATATCGCCGCCCTGCCCTTACAAGAAGAAAAACGCAAGCTATGGCGCGGGCTAAATGATTTGCAGCCCCAAAGGCCCATGGTTATGATCGACCAGATATGCTGGAACGAGATAGACTGCGATGGTACGTTGGCCCTGCACTGCCAAACCCCCGAACTGCGCCCATACGAAGAAGACCTGCGCCGTAAACTTTTTCAATGGAAACACTTTCCGGTTGATATGGTAATCGAGCCGTATATCAAAGTACCCAAAGCGATCCGCAATTCGGGCTACGGCCTCAACAAGCAAGAAAAGACCCTGGCCCACGATCCAAAAAACGATGTGCTCTCCCGCAAATACATAGACATCCTGCAAAACGACCAAGACCTAGAAAAAATCACCGTGCCCAGCGTATCCCTGGACGAGCCGGAAACCGCAAAGCGGCTGGATGTAGCCCACGGCCTGTTCGACGGTATCTTGGGCGTTCACTCGGCAGGCGCGGAATTGTTTTTGCAGCTATGGGATCCGATTTCCACCTACAAGGGCATGGAAAACGCGCTGTATGCCCTTGCGGACGATCCGGATTTTATGCACCGCGTGGTTACCAAAATGATGCTGTCGTTTACATCCATGCTGGATCAGCTGGAGGAGCAGGGCCTGCTGTGCGATGCCAGATATCAAACCCTGGTGCACTGCGCCGGCGCGTACACAAACCGGCTCCCCGCGCCGGGATACGATCCACAAAGACCACGCTGCAAGGATTTATGGATTCCGGGCCTAGCGCAGATGTTTTCCGCCGTATCCGCCGCCATGCACCAGGAGTTTGAGCTAGACTATGTAAACCCCATCTTCAAGCGCTTTGGCCTTGTATATTACGGCTGCTGCGAACCCCTGGATCAAAAGCTAGATATCGTAACCCAAATCCCCAATCTGCGCAAGGTGTCCATGAGCCCGTGGACGCAAGCAGCCAGGGGCGCCGAAGGGCTTGGCAACAAGTTTGTGTTCTCCAGCAAACCCAATCCGGCCTATCTGGCCCATGGCGCCTTCGATGAAGAACTGATCCGCAACGAGCTTCATCAAATAAAGGCAGCCTGTGATCAACACGGCTGCCCCCTTGAGTTTATCCTAAAAGACATCAGTACCGTTCAGTACGAACCCCAGCGCCTTTTCCGCTGGGCGGAGATTGCGATGGAGACCGCTATGGCTTAGATTATTTGGCCAACTGCCTGCGTATCCACGCCTTAAGCTCCTTAAAGGCGCTGCGGGTCTCCATCTCGTCCAGGGTCTCAATCAGGGCCGCTACCTGGCTATCCTCCAGGCTCTGCTTTTTGCCGGAAAGGAAAGTCGCGCGGCTCTTGATGATAAAGAGCAGAATCGCTTCTTCGGCGGAGCGGTTGCCCAGCATCTCGCTCACCACTTTGCTCTTGGCGGCAAACTGCATAAAGTCCTTGTTCATCAGCTGGTAGTTCAACTTGCCCTTTTCGTCGCTGAAGCGGGATACGATGGCCTCGTACTCCTCGCTGTCCACCATGTCGATGGCATCCACCAAGTCTTCGGTTACATCCTCGGGCTCCGCGGGCAAGGTAGAGAAACCCTTTACTTCGATCTTGCCACGGGCGGAGTAGGGCAGGCCCTTAGTGAGCTCCAGCGCCTCTTGCAGGGCTTCTTCGGGGAACAGCTTCAGCTTGTTGTGGGGGCCAAAGGGCACGGCGTCGCCGGTGCGGCGGTCGATGGTGAACACGGCGGTATCGTCGGAATCCAAGCGATACAGTTTGAGGCCCGCGCCACCTGCGGCCAGTTTTTGTTTGTAGGCGATGGCCGGTATGCAACTGAGCTCCACAGCCTGGGTACGGATGATGTTCATGTGTTTCCTCCTGCGTTTTGAATTTGTTGTCGGCTGATTTTACCACAGAGCGACCGTTTGTGTAAAGAGAGTGGTTTTATGCCATCTCTGTTTCCATTGCGCGAACGCTCTTTATGACCTCATCCAGCGTGATTTCCCGGAAAAGCTGTTCGCGCTCGGCGGTGTAATCACCTTTCCCCACGCTGAATTGCCGTAGAAAATCTATTGCGCCAACAATTCCCAATTCCTTTTGCAACACGGACATTCCGGCCTTGTGTATCCATACAGGGTTACGAAAATCGATTGCTGTTTTGCTGCTCATATGTCCTCATTGTAGTGCATCGCTTACAGAATATCAAGCGCTCATCACTGCTTTTTAGCCGCATTCAAGTATAATCTTTTCCATTTCGATGCTATCATGCACATCGCCACTTGGAATCCCCCCGCCACTGCGGTGGCCCTCCCCCCTTTGACAAGGGGGGTAAGGGATTTTACTGTAGTTTTTCGTTCCTATCCCCTACCTCCCTTGCCAAAGGGAGGGGGACCGCCGCAGCGGTGGAGGGATTCTGCACAGCAGTTGGATAATTGCTAGCTTGTTGGTATGCACTCGCTTGCAAATGCTTTTGCCCTGTCATTACTCCCTACAAAACGCCAGCCAGTAATCAATCGCATCCGCCAGCGCACGCCAGCTGGCGTCAATAATGTTGGTAGACACCCCCGTAGTACCCCACACACGGCGGCCGTCGGTAGATGTCATCTGTACGCGGGTGGTGGAGCCGGTGCCACGGCTGTCCAGCACACGCACCTTGTAGTCGGTGAGCCGCACCCGGGCAATCTGTGGAAAAAACACACCTAGCGCTTTTCGCAGCGCGCTGTCCATGGCGTTTACCGGCCCGTCGCCCTCGGCGGCGGTGATCTCCTCGCGCCCGCTTACCGCCAGTTTGATCACAGCTTGGGCAAGCCGCTGGCCGGGCAAATCAGCAGTCACCCGGAAGTCCAGGGCCTCAAAGTAACGCTGGCGGCGGCCAAAGGTATCCAGCGCCAGCAGGGCAAAGGAACCCTCGGCATCCTCGTAACTATACCCCTCTGCCTCGCGCTGTTTGAGCACATCCACCAGCGCCGCCACCTCGGGGGATTTGGCGTCCAGGCCGGGCAGCAGCGGGGCCAGGCGATCCATCAGCGCGGCACGCCCGCTCACTTCCGACAGCAGCACCCGGCGGCGGTTGCCCACCAGCTCGGGATCGATATGCTCAAAGGAGGCGCTCACCTTGCGCACGCCATCCACATGCATGCCGCCCTTGTGGGCAAAGGCGCTGTCGCCCACGTAGGGGGAACGTTCGTCCAGGGCCACGTTGGCTATCTCGCTCACATAACGGGCGGTATCGCTCAAGCGGGCAAAAGCGCCGGGCTTGAGCACTTCAAACCCCATCTTAAAGTGCAGGCAAGGCAGCGCCGCGCACAAATTCGCGTTGCCGCAGCGCTCACCCAGGCCGTTGATGGTCCCCTGGATGTGGGTAGCGCCGGTACGCACCGCCTCCAAGGTATTGGCCACGGCCAGTCCGCTGTCGTTATGGGCGTGGATGCCCACTCGCACTGCCCCGCTCAGGGCATGTATAGCCGCGGTTGTCCCCTCGGCAATCTGCCAGGGCAGGCTGCCCCCGTTGGTATCGCACAGGGCCACACCGGCCACGCCTGCCCGCGCGGCGGCGCGCAAGGTTTCCAGCGCGTATTCCGGCTCCTCCCGATACCCGTCAAAAAAGTGCTCAGCATCATAATAAACGGTCATCCCGTTGGCGATCAGATAGGCCACCGTCTCCCCGATCATGGCCAGGTTCTCCTGGCGGGAGACCCGCAGCACCTTATCCACATGAAAAGCCGAACTCTTGCCAAAAATCGTAGCCACCCGCGCCCCGCAAGCCAGGATCGCCGCCAGCCCAACGTCGTCCTCACAGCGGATGTTTCCGCGCCGGGTTGCGCCAAAGGCAGCTAGCCGCGCGTTACGCAAAGGGACTTCCTGTCGCAGGCTGGCAAAAAGCGCCGCGTCTTTGGGATTGGCCGCTGGATTCCCGGCTTCGATAAAGTCCACGCCCAACTCGTCCAGCGCGTGTACAATCTTGAGCTTGTCCTCCAGGGAAAAACTGATGCCCTCGGCCTGGGCTCCGTCGCGCAGGGTGGTGTCCAGCACTTCGATACGATTGCTTTTCATTCTTTCGCCTTCCTTCGTCTTATTCTGTATGCTAGCGGCGGGACGCCGAGGGCGGCGTCCCCTACAATGGAAACGGACACGCATGGCCGTACCTTTGTAGGGGCGGCCCTATGTGGCCGCCCGCCCGAATCATGGGCGGTTACGTAACCTGCGGGCCACCACGCGAGGAGGGCGACCACACAGGGTCGCCCCTACAGGATAACGCGGCATTCACCAGCCTTACCGCAGCGCACTCCGTTTCACCTTGCCATCCGCCGTTCTGGGCAACGCATCCACAAAATGGATCACCCGGGGACACTTGTACGGCGCAGTCACCCGTTTCACATGCTCCTGCAAACCACGCACCATCGCCTCGCCGGGCTCGTGGCTGGGGCGCAGCACCACCGTTGCCTTTACGATTTGATAGCGAAGGGGATCCGGCGCGCCGGTAACCGCAGCCTCCAGCACCGCCGGATGGGTCAGCAGTGCCGACTCCACCTCAAAGGGGCCAATGCGATAACCGCTGGAGCGCACCACATCATCGGCACGGCCCACGTACCAGTAGTATCCCCACTCATCGCGCCACGCCACATCGCCGGTGCGGAAAACCTGCTCATCCCCAGCCCCCCGCGCCACAATCTCACCGCTCACCCCCGCCGGGCAAGATGCGCCCTCTCCATCCACAATGTCCACATCATACAGGGGCGAAGGACGGCCCATGCTGCCCGGCTGCACCTTCCCAAAGGCCGCAAAATTGGCCGCCAGCACCGTCGTTTCCGCAAGGCCATAAGCCTCGTGCAAGCCCAGGTCAGTCTGCTCCAAGAACTGATGATATATCTCGGGATGCAACGGCTCGGAAATCACCGTGCAGTGGCTTAAGGCGCTCAGATCATAAGCACAGAGCTCCTGCCCCAACAGCGCCCGGTACACGCTTGGCGGCGCGCAAAGGGTGTTCACCCGGTGTTTTGCGATGGCCTCAAGCATCGCCGCTGCATCCGGGGGTTCCCCGGCGTCCCATACAAACACACCACTGCCAGCCAGCCACTGGCCGTATATCTGCCCCCAGGCTGATTTAGAGCCGCCGGTTTCGCACACCGTAAGATGCAGGCCGCCCGCCACCACACGCTGCCAGTACACCGCCGTAAGAATATGCCCCAGAGGATACAGCTGATCATGCAATACCATCTTGGGCAACCCCTCGGCCCCCGAGGTAAAGTAAAGCAGCAAAGGCTCTTTGGCCGATATCGCCGGCGGGCGCTCAAAAGAAGACTCTGCCTCGGCCATAAGGGATTCATAACGCTGCCGGCCCGGCCGATCCCCCCGGATCAGCAACAGCTCGGGTGATGTGCCGGACAGAGCCACCGCCTGCTCCACCCGCTCCGGAATACCGTCTTCGGCAGTAGCGATCACCATGGCCACACGTTTTATCTCACCCACGCAGCCCAGCCGATAGGCGATGTCTTGGGCTGTCAACAAATGGGGGGTTGGCGCGGCCACTGCCCCCAGCTTGTGAACCGCCAGCAGCAGTGGCCAATATTCAAAGTGATTTTTGAGCAGCAGCAGCACCACGTCGCCCTTGCCCACGCCCAGCCCACGCAACAAGTTGGCCGCCCGGTCGGATAAAGCCTTCATTTGCGCAAAATCAATTCGCCCTTCCTCTCCGTCGGGTGCAGCCCAAGCCAGAGCCGTAGCGTTGGGTGTACACTCTGCCAGCGCATCCGCCACCTCAAAGGCAAAATGAAAATCCTCCGGCGCCTTCAAACGAAAGCGCGCACAAAAATCATCGTAATCGGCAAACGGGCCGTAATCTTCCACATACTGTTGATAAAGCGCCATGTTGTCACCCCCTTTTATTTTTTTACTTTACGACCACCGCAATAAAGCGGCAATCCCCCTCCACGGCATACATGGCGTGGGGCAGGTTCGAATCGTAGTACAGCGAGTCGCCGGGCGCCAACAGCAGCGATTGCCCACCCAGCTCCACGCGCAAAAACCCTTCCAGCACGTAATTGAGCTCCTGGCCATCGTGGGCGTGGGCTTGTTTCACAGTGTCCGGCGCGTCCTGCAGCACGGTAACAATAAAGGGTTCGGCTTTTTTGCCCCGGAAGTTAGCCGCCAGATGCCGGTACTGATACTGGGCGCGCCGGTCAAATGCCAAGCCTTCGCCGCTTCGGGTAAGGGCATAGCCGTGCAGCCGCGGGCTCTCGCCGGTGAGCAGGTCGGTGATGTCCACGCCTAGCACCGCCGCGATGTTAAATAAATGGCTAAACGAAAAGTCCCGCCCGCCGGTTTCGTAGGCCAGGTAGTCGGCCAAGGATACGCCAGACTTTGATGCCACTTCCGTTGGCTCCATCCCCAAAAACTCGCGCAAATCCTTTATGCGCAGCGCCACGGCAGCCATTTTATCCATTAAAAACTCCTCCTTTATCAAAAATCCCGCCCACAAAACAATCCTTTGTTTCATGAGGCGGGATCTGTAAACGATCACGCGGTACCACTCACCTGCACCCGAGGCTCACACCTCCGGGGCTCTTATAGGCTCGCGCGCTAAAACGCGTTAAGCCCTTGCCGGTCACGGGGCGTCCGGAACCGCCTATCCACCGGGTTACGGCGGCTTTGGGGCTCTGCTCGGGAGGGATCAACAAAACGCGCGTTTCCGGCTCGCACCATCCGCCGGATCTCTGGTTACGCGTTGCCGCTTTGCCGCTGTCTCCGTCCTCGCATTTAGGGTGTGTGAAGTTATGTGGTAGCATACCACCGGCGGGGGGGGGATGTCAAGAAATATTACTTATTTTTGTCCTTATCTTTTGTCCATATCCAGCTCATGGGGCGCTTTGCCGCCCATGCTCCGCGCCCTCCGCATTTTGATACGAAGTTAAAGAAGAGGGATGGCGCGGATTTGGCGGTTGGAGTGAGCAGGATTAAGGATCGGTATACAGGAACGCCACCAACTCTCCATCATAACAGGAGTAAACGGTTTTGGTTTCGGCGTCCACCCAAGTAGCGCTTTGATCGATAATAACACCGTTTAGCGTGAGCATATGCTCAAAGGATAGATCGTGGACATTAAACCTGCCGATAGTGGAATGATCGCGGGCCATATCAAGGTAATTGTCGATAACAATGTAATACTCGCCCGGTTTGCCGGCAGACTGCAAAGGGCGCTGTTTCGTTTGTGTAAGTGCGCCGCCAATAGATGTATCGACTTGGGTTATTTCGTTACTCATTGGGTCGGCCAGCGCATACATAACCACATCCGGCTGTTCGTGGGAGACCGCTCTGATCAGCAATTTCCCATCAAGGTATGCGCATGCTGTCAAAGAGTTGGGAAAAGCGCTTAGGAGCACCTCTTCTTCAAATGTGTTTAAGTCAACGGAAACGATTAAGGTGTAGACGATGCCTTCTCCCTCTTTAAACTTGGTGCTAATCACCTCATCTGAGCCTGGGACCACGATGGGCGTTACATAAGTGCCGAAGTGAACAAATATCGGCTCTTGATCCATGCTCACGAGCCAAAGCCCTATCGTTCGCTCAGCGTCTTCTGCTTCTCCAGAACGCACAAGATAGTCATTCCACGTGACTTGCCATGTATGGCTGTTCAACATGCGATGCAGGCCGTCTTCATCATCGATAAGCCATTCTGGATCATACTGGTGCCAGAACGCGGGCAGATATGGATAGTCTTCCGTATAATCGCCTACGATACCATCTGCAAATCTGCGCCAGGCCATGAAAGCAGAGCCTCCAGCCTCCGGGACCTCTACCAGTTCTCTGTTTACAAAAAGATGGATTTTTTCGCCTTCTTTCACGTCGTCCAGTACAAGGACGCGAAAATCATCGCCTTCTTTCCAAACGTCCACAACATAATGCTCTGTGTTTGGAATGAGGACGCGGATGCTATTGCCTGCGTCATCCGCTTGGCCAGATCCAGCGGCGGGTGCGGTTGTGTCGGCTGCAAAAACGTTTGTCACCAATAGCAGCAAGCAAAGTGCAAGGATATGCCAAAATCTTCTGAATTTCATCACAACTCTCCGTTTGTCGTTATTTGTCTGTTTTCTACCATTATGCTCCAGTAGCCTAGGAAAAGCCAGCCCTAATCCGCGTTGATCCGCGTTATTTTGTCCATATCCCGCTCATGGGGCGCTTTTTTACTCTGGGCCGTTCCTAGCAAAACCGCGATGCCAAACTCATAACCCGCCGGGAATTGCATGCGCTTTTTAAATTCACCGCCACGGGGGCCAGCCAATGGAATACGGGCCATGCCGCAGATCACATTGCCCAAGCCCAGGGAATGGGCGGCAAGGGCCACGTTTTGGCTTAGGATGCCGCAGTCCATGGCGGCGTAATCCGAACCGTCGGACGCCACCAAAATCATACAGGGCGCGTTGTAAAAAAGCTTGCCTCCTCGGGACATGATGCGCTCGTAGCCGGTTTGATCCTCGGCAGCGGCCAGGATGCCCATGCTATCAGCGTCCATTTCGTCTATGAACGTTTTGTCTTCGATCACAATCACATGCCATGGCTGGCGGTTCAGGGCGCTGGGCGCGGCCAGGGCAGCTTGTGTGATGGCCTGAATCTGCGCGGCAGTTAGGGGCGTATCCGCAAAATCGCGGCAAGAGTAGCGCTCGGCTATGGTTTTGAGTGTTTCATTCATACGTGATATCCTCCATTCTGTTTTGCGAAAGCAGGTTGCCTGTGCTATGATTATAGCAGGAATTAAAACGGGAGGCAAATAAAACCATGTCCATCCAACGCACAAAACGTTTTTTTGAAACGCAAGGTTTTTTGGATCGTGTGCTGGAGTTTGATGCTTGCAGCGCAACGGTGGAACTGGCCGCAGCCGCCGTGGAGGTGATCCCCGCCCGCATCGCCAAAACACTTTCCTTCAAAACCCAAGAAGGCGGTTGCCTGCTGGTGGTGACCGCAGGCGATCAAAAGATCGACAATGCCAAGTTTAAGGGGATCTTTGGCTACAAAGCCAAGATGCTCACGCCCGACGAAGTCCGGGATTACCTGGGTTATGAAATCGGCGGGGTGTGCCCCTTTGACTTGCCTTCTTCGGTTGCGGTGCATCTGGATGAATCCCTCCGCCGTTTTGACGCCGTGTATCCGGCCTGCGGCAGCGCAAACAGTGCCGTGCGGCTCACTTGTGAAGAGTTGTTTTTGCTTTCCAACGCCCACACTTGGGTGGATGTTTCAAAGGAGATCATTTCATGAAAAAGCTGCTCATTGTAGTGGATTACCAAAAGGACTTTGTGGATGGCGCGCTGGGTTTTGCACAAGCGGCGGCGCTGGAGCAGCCCATTGCAGAAAAGATAAAGGCTTACCGGCGTGCCGGCCAAACCGTGGCCTTTACGCTGGATACTCACCAGGTAGATTATCTGTCTACCCAAGAAGGAAAAAACCTGCCGGTGCTCCATTGTGTGGCAGGTTCCGCCGGCCACGCGCTGTATGGGCATGTTGCCGGGCTGCTGCAACAGGGCGACAAGGTATTTGAAAAACCCGCCTTTGGATCAGCGAAGCTGTTTGATTATCTGCTCGGGGAGACCTTTGACAACATTGAGCTGGTGGGCCTGGTGTCCAACATCTGCGTATTGGCCAATGCAGTTTTGGCCAAAACAGCGCTGCCCGAGGCGATCGTTGAAGTCGACGCCGCCTGCACCGCCAGCTTTGACGAGGCGCTAAACCGCGCCGCCCTGGATGTGCTGGAGGGACTGCAAGTACGCGTAATCAATCGCTAAAAGAGCTGAACCCGGCCATACTCCCCATCGTATCCGGGTTGTATGTTTACCTTCCCGGCGCGCATGTTGCCAATACCCTCGGCCACGGCTGTACCGGCAGACCGGGCGATATCCTCGATGGGGGCGTGCCGCAATACAAACAGCTCCGGCCCCACCTGCTGGATCAGTTCATCGCAGAGCCGCCGCTTGCCCTTACTGGCGGTGATCACCTGGGCCAAGGGAATAAGTCGCTCAAAGGGGGCAGCCCCGGCAAGAGTAAAACCTTCGGGCCGGTCGGCCAGGGCTTCCACCCGGTGCAACACCCCCACGGTAAGCTTGCCGCCACATACGGGGCACAGGCCCAAAGCCGCCCGGGTATCTGTCGGTTCTAGGCACACGTTGCACTTGCGGTGCCCATCATGAAAATATTTCCCCTCTTCCGGAAAAAACTCCAACGTGCCACGGTACCCGCCAGCCTTTGGCTGCTTGAATGCCTGTGCGATGCGCGGATAAGAAGGTTCGCCGCCAAATAACGTAGCCTCCCGCCCCAGGTTGGCCGGGGAATGGGCGTCGGAGTTGGACACCAGCGTAAACCGATCCAGAGCCGAAAGCCGCCAATTCATGGGCGGGTCTGAAGAAAGGCCGGTTTCTAACGCGTGGATGTGCCCGGTTAAATCGCCAAAACACTCCTCGATGGTGTCGAAGCCAGAAAACGCGCCAAACAACGAAAAGTGGGGCGTCCAGATGTGGGCGGGGATAAAGAGTGCCTCCGGGCAAGCCTCCAGCGTGATCTCCAATAGGTCTCTGCTGTCCAGGCCCAGAATGGGCCGCCCATCGGAATGCAGGTTGCCGATGGCCTCTAAAGATTGAGACAGCGCTTCGGCCGCCTCCAATGAGGGCAGCAAGATCAGGTTGTGCACCTTTCGGGTTTTTCCATTCTTTTTGTAGATGCAACTGATCTCGCCGGAGATCACAAACCGGCACGTGCCCTCTCGCAACGCGTACAAACCTTCCTCTGCGGGGATCAGCTTTTCCTTGAGTTCCGCCCGCCAAGCCGGGTGGGTAAAGTCTCCGGTTCCAATTACGTCCAGTCCTTTGCGCTGTGCCCAAAACTCCAGCATTTCGGGCACACAATCCCGGCTGGTAGCCCGGGAATACTTAGAATGAATGTGAAAATCTGCGATAAACATGGTGTGTTCTCGCTTTCAAGGGTTGTTTTTTTTTCGCCCACAGTGTATCATAAACCGCGAGGTGAACCAAATGTTTTCATTCTCCGAAAAAAGCAAGGCGCGCCAAGGGCGGCTTTTTTGTCAACGGGTTGTGTGTTGGGTGATTTTTCCAACGCTGTTGTTGGCGGGCGCATTGGCCGTGCCCGCTCTTGGCGAAACCCCCATCCCTCCGCCGCAGCCCTTGTGTTTCCCCGGCGCCCCCGACTATTCGTACGCGGACGGCCGCCTTTGGATCAACATTCAAATACAGGTTGCCTACACGCCGGAATTGCTCACCTACTTTGTGTGCGATATCCAAACCACCGATCAGGGCTCGCTCAAAACCGCCCTGTCCGGCGACATACCTATGGGCCCCCGTGAAGCCACGGCGGATATCGCGGATCGCCATGGCGCCAAGCTGGCCATCAACGGCGACGCTTACGGTTTTCACAACCATGGCATCATCGTACGCAATGGCGAGATCATACGCACCAGGCAATCCAACTCCTACCACTTGCTTGCGCTAAACGGCGACGGCGACCTTTCCGTAATCCCCGGCCACACCACCACCGGGCAAGACGGTGCGGTACTGGCCGACGCATTGGTGCGTGGCGGCGCTGTTCAAGTGTGGGCCTTTGGCCCCGAGCTGGTGCGCGACGGCGTGGCCGTGAACTTTGATGACTTTCGGGTGATCTCGCCTAGGGACAGCGCCCGGGAGCCCCGCACCGCCATCGGCCAGATCGAGCCGCTGCACTACGTGGTGGTGGTGGCCGACGGCAGGGGCAAAGGTCGCTCCGCCGGCATGACCTTGCGCGAGATGCAGCAGGTGTTTTTGGCCGCCGGGGCACAAACCGCCTTTAACCTAGATGGGGGCGGTTCCTCCACCTTGTACTTTCTTGGGGAGGTTCTAAACAAACCCGCCGGTGGCGTCGAACGCTCCGTATCCGATATTCTATTTTTTGATTAACCCACGAGGTGAGCTATTTTGATTCCTAGTTTTCTCCGAATCCTACCGCGAGGCGTATTGCTGTTCATACTTTGTATGCTGTTGTTCGCGGCCCCGGCCCTGGGCGAAGGGCCGCCCAATCCCTTGTGTTTTACCGGGCAGATCGATTACACCTATTCCGATGGTCGCCTGTGGATCAACATCCAAAGGAAAACCGTGTTGGAGCCAAAGCTTATCACGTACTTTGTGTGCGACATCCAAACCACCGATCCGGGCGCACTCAAAAGCGCCGTGTCCTACGATGAGGAAAAGCACGCCCGGAAGGCCACCTCTGTGATCGCGGAAAGAGAAAACGCAGTGCTGGCCATCAATGGCGATGGCTACGGCTTTCGGGGCACGGGCATCGTGATGCGCAACGGCCAGATCCGGCGCACCAACTCGGTGGTGGGTTTCCACCTGTTGACGCTGGACAATGAGGGCGACCTTTCGATAGAAACCCAATTCGACAAAAGGGTGGATCCCCTCACGCTAACGGCCAGCCTGATGGAGGCCGGCGTGCGCGATATTTGGTCTTTTGGCCCCGCGCTGGTATACAATAACGAAGCTACTTCTTTTAAGGGTTTCACCGCGATTTCAACTAGGGGGAGCGTACGCGCCCCCCGCACCGCCATCGGCCAGCTAGCGCCGCTGCACTACGTAATCCTAGTGGTGGACGGCAGGCGGCCTGAGTATTCCAACGGCATGAGCCTGCCCGAACTGCAAGCGCTGTTTTTAGATATGGGCGTAGAGACCGCATTTAACTTAGACGGCGGCGGCTCTACCACCCTGTATTTCCTTGGCGAGATCATCAACAGGCCCAGCGACCACCGGGAGCGCACTGTTTCGGATATTTTGTATCTTAATTAATATTCCTCAACGCCTCCGCCATGCCGGGGGCGTCTATTGTTGTATTGTGCCGCACAGGCAGCGACGGCAATTCTGCGATAGAAGGCGGTACCGCCAGATTACAACTGCTTGCCAGCAGATCACAGCAGGCAAAATCGTCCATCCCCTGGATTAACGTCTCGCCCAACAACGCCCGTGCCACCTCACGCCCAAATTTAAAGGGGCTGGCTGTGGATACAACCACCGCCGGTGTCCGATCACCAGTACGCTCGCGATAGTTCATCAGCGCACGGGCCGCCACCGCGGTGTGAGGATCCATCAGATACCGGGCGTCACGCCACACCCGCTGGATGGTGTCGCAGGTGGTCTGGTCATCGATCCAGTCGGCAGCAAATACCTCGCGCATCGCACCTAGGCGTTCCGGGCCAATGTCGTAAGGCCTGCCCTCCTTTAGGGCCAGCATCCAGCGCACCACCCGCCCCTCGTCGCGGTCACACAGCTCAAATAGCAGCCGTTCCAAGTTAGAAGAAACCAGTATGTCCATAGAAGGGGAAATGGTTTGGTAAAAAGGCCTGCGGGCGTCGTACACGCCGGTGTGTATAAAGTCGGCCAGCACATTGTTGCTGTTGGAGGCGCACAGCAGCTTGCCCACGGGCAAACCCATACGCCGGGCGTACTCGGCAGCTAATATATTGCCAAAGTTGCCGGTGGGCACCGCAAAGTGTACCCTTTGGCCCGGGGTAATCGATCCCGTTGCCAGCAAGTCAGCGTAGGCCGAAAAATAATAAGCGACCTGGGGCGCCAGCCGCCCAAAGTTGATGCTATTGGCTGAGGAGAGCGCCCGCCCCCGGGCGTCCATGCCCGCAACAAAGACCGGATCGCCAAAGATTCGTTTTACGCCGGTTTGGGCATCGTCAAAGTTACCCCGCACGGCGATCACATGGGTATTTGCTCCGGCCTGGGTTACCATTTGCAGGCGCTGGGCTTCGCTCACCCCCTGGCTAGGGTAAAACACCGCGCAACGTGTGCCCGGCACATCGGCAAACCCCTCCAAGGCGGCCTTGCCGGTATCCCCCGAGGTGGCAACCAGCACAAACAGCTCCCGCTCCTCGCCGCACTTGTCCATGGCCAAGCGGGCTAGGCGAGGCAGCAATTGCAGCGCCATATCTTTAAACGCCAGGGTAGGGCCATGAAACAGCTCCAGCACATAGGTGCCATCATCGTCCAGTTTGCGCACCGGGGCAACCTCGGGCACATCAAAGCGCCCATAGGCGGCCTCCACCGCGCTCCCGATCTCCTCGGGGGCATAATCGTCTAAAAAAGTTTGCAATATCCTGGCCCCGCGCCGGGCATAAGGCCAATCGGCCATTTGCCGCAGCTCGTTGGAATCGATGGGGCAAAACGCGCTGGGCACGTACAGGCCGCCTCCGGTTGCGATGCCGGCCAGTATGGCCTGGGATGCGGTTACCGCCGGGCCGCCACGAGTGGAAATGAGGGGCATATGTACACCTGCCTGTCTTTAGTTACAAGTTACGAGTTTTAAAGTTACAAGAGGAGACGAGAAACACAGCATGGTTGGCCGCCGCCTCTTGTAACTCATAACTCGTAACTTGTATCCTATATCGCAAACTTTCGAATGGGCTCGGGCACCAGCGCCGGATCCTCGCTCAGGCTGATAACAAAATCCACATTGGAGCGGGTGGACAGCTCCTCCAGCTCGTTAAAGAAACCCTCCAGGGTATAGATGTCGGGCTTATCCACCTTCACCAGCCGCAAAAACGCATCGATAAACACCAGGCTTACATCGTAATTCCCGGCCATAATGCCGTTGATAAACCCAATAAATCTTTCCGGGCCCCACACGCCGTATTCGCTCGCGTTTACAAACCGAATCTCGTGGCGCAGATCGAACATGTACCGATTGTCGTCGTCGATAAACAATACGTCGCCCTTCTGCACTTTAATGGATCCGTTCGCAAGGTCGATGATCCGCTTGGTTTTTCCGGTGCCCCGCTTACCAAAGATGATTTGGATCATGGTCAATCCCTCCTTGGTTATTTTTTTGATTCGGTTGTTCTGATGCCATTATACCCCAAGGTTCAAGCATACGCCAGCCCTAAAAAACAGCCAGCCGGCATTCCCTTCCAAACATGCTGTGCAAACATTACAAATTCATTTCGCCATGGGCATTGATTCGACAACTTTCGTAATTGTAATTAAGGTCGCTTTGTGGTATAAAAGAGAGTAGAATCCTTGGTAGTTTACCCATTGCGCAAGGAGGTAACCATGAACAAGCACAAAACAAGGTTCCACCGCAAAAAAGCGGCGCGTATCATCGCATCGCTGGCGGTGGTATTGGTTCTGCTTGCTGCTTATGGGGTAAGCGCAGACGGCATCCGGATGCTTTCTCCGCAACCGGCCAGTTATTGGCAGCTCGCCCAAATGGAAGTTATGCTGCCCACAGAATCCGCTCTCAAAGCCTTCAGTGCCGAAGCCATAGGCGAGAACCTGGAGCCTTTTGACATGGGTGAGGACGCCGTAGATCAAGCGGATCTGGTGCCCTCTCTTCCCGAAGGTTCTTCTATTACGCTAAATGTGGAAAGGAACGACGGGAGCGCTTCCCTTTCCCATCGTTACAGCTGGAATACACCCGCCGCCTTTTCGGAAGACGGCTCCTTTGCCCTTCGCATTGGCGGCGAAAGGGTTGCGCCCGGCGTGGGCACCTCCCTTGGCTCCTATGCCGAGGTTCGGGTAAACGGCCGGCACGCAGGGCGGGTGAGCGTCTCGGGCTACAAGGGTGCGCCCGTGGAGCGGGATATAGTCGTGAGGCCACCCACCGCAAGCAACAAAGACATCACGGTAAGCATCTCGGTGCGTGACACGCGGGGAGCGATGGTTGCATCGGTGTCGTATCGTATCCCGATGCACGCGGGTTTGATGCCCACACCAACGCCGACACCAACGCCGACGCCGACTCCCACACCAACGCCGACTCCCACACCAACGCCTACGCCGACTCCCACGCCTACGCCAACGCCGACTCCTACACCAACGCCCACGCCTACACCAACGCCGACTCCTACACCAACGCCCACGCCTACACCAACGCCGACTCCTACACCAACGCCCAC
>WQXF01000011.1 GCA_009784985.1 Clostridia bacterium
AAGCGGCCAACCGTGCCAAGGCGTTGAGTTACGGATTCAAAGTGGGCCGATCGGGCGCATCAGAAGAAGCAGACACAACATAATGCTATAGCCGGTGACACCGATCCGATCACGCCCGAACTGCCAACCGGGATTCGTCGGCTTAGCTAACCATAGAATCAAGGGCAAGAGGTGGACTAATGCCAAAAAAGAAACTGCCGACACACGAATCATTTGAAGCTACAAATGCCCATGGTCAATTTGCAAAAATTACCGTTTCTATGATGAGCAGCCTAGCATGGAAATCATTAAAGCCTTCGCAAATGGGCTTGTACCTCTTGTTTAAGGCCAAGTATACCCGGTACAGGAACGGCGACGACAATCGTCGGAACATATCCTTTCCCTTTTCTGAGTACAAAAGGATTGAGACGTACTCGAATCAGCGCACCTTTTGGCGTGATCTCGACGCTTTGATTGATCGAGGCTTTATTGAGGTCGTTGAATCCGGGCGCATGATTGGTGGCCAAAAGAAGGCGAGCATTTACGGTCTTTCTGACGCATGGAAACAGTATGGCTTGGCTGGCTTCCATGTCGATCCTACTAAGCGACGGAACACGGGTCGAAAAAGCTAAGGACGTTTTCTATGTGACAAAATGACCGCAACCCTTATGACATTTTGGCTGCAACGAACACCGATATAATCACATTTTATCCTAGCCTGTTGCGTCCAATTGACTGCAACGAAAAAGCGACAGTTGTGTCCATTTTTCCTTGATACTACTGCATTCGCGAACCTTTTTCGGTCAATGAAGATAAGCGCATTTCGTTGTGTCAAAATGACCACACCTATATATATTTACCATCTCACGCAGATACAAAAGTGGTTTTCGAAAAGGGCAAGTAGGATAGCGGTCATGGCACAGCAAGCGGTCACTATGGAGCAAGTTGCGAGATAGCTTCTGGAGAACAACGACACCCAGATTGCCAGAAGTGTTCGTATGTGGGCGCTTTTCCTGAGAAAAAACACGCTCAGGAGTCCGTCAAACCCTTATGAATCAATACGTCCCACATAACCCCCCCCCCCAGGTATTTTTGGAGGTGTGTATGAGAAAGCTTGACAGGTTGTTGCATAAGATGAGGCCGGCCCCCGCAGATATGTTTCGGTTGAAATATAACCTTGACATCCTGACCGACGACGAGCTTCAGTGGCTGAATGATTATTGCAAGAATTCTACAGCCGGAAACATTGGTAGCCAACAGGAGCAGCTATATTATAAATCGTTGATGGAAAAGGCGAGAAAGGCGGCGGGAAGCAATGGCACGTCGTAGGCAACTCAAAATGAGCACCACCGGAGAGGTTCGCCGAGCGATCTCCAGGGTTGCCAATATGGTTTTAAACGATGATATGTCGCCGCAGAGGGCCAATTCGATCCTGTGTGCTTGCAACTCAATCCTAGCTGCTGTCCGCGTGGACGATCAAGCACGGAAACTGGAGGAACTGGAGCGGCTGATGATGGAAAGAAAAGAGAAATAGCGTCGCTCTCTTAAGCGTTTCCTTCCCCTCGCAAAGCTTCGGCTAGCTCTTCGAGCAAAAGTCGATGCTTTTTTTCTATCCCTGTTACATCAAGAAATTGCCGTGCGCATTGTCCATTTTTATGATCATACAAGAAATCCATCGAAACATTGAACACATGAGCCATCCGCTGGAGTGTTTCATGAGATGGCTGACGTGTTCCGTTTTCATATGCCGAAATCATAGCGCGTGTTACTCTAAGCTTCATCGCCAACTCAGCCTGAGTCATCTTTTTATTTTGTCTCAAATTCTTGATGGTATCTTCGAAAAGCACGGCCACTACTTTCACCTCACTGCAAAATTGTATCTTGAGTAGAGATTCATGTGGCTGCATGAATGATGCTAACGATTGACATCGGTTCACTGATAGTATATGCTCTAAATCAAGCAAAATTCCACTTGGAAGCTCGGAGAGGGCATGCTGTTGACACAAACAACGAAAAATAGGGAAGGAAGATGCATCCGATGAAAAAGTTCTTCCGGTTAGCTTTATCGATGTTTTTAGCCTTGTCGTCAATGTCTACTCTAGCAGAATCTGCTACCATTCCTCCCGATGGATGTGATAGCTTTACAATCGGTGAGTTTTCATACAAGGTTCCGTCAGGATGGCTATTTTCGGACGATGATCCAGAAGTACGTATAGCAAAACGTCATTTCAAAGAAAAACTTAATAGCATAGCAGGCGGGTATATTTATGTAGGTGTTTGGGATGAAAATACTGAGCGAGGCAAACGCTTAGATTCAGCGATTGATATTTACCTAATGCCACATCTGCAAAGGGCACTAAAATCGGATGATTTGATGGAAGATGCCGACATAATTTACTTTAATGCAGACGAGCATTATGGTGTAAAATACAATCATGTTATGGAGATAAGTGATCAACTCTACCCTAGTAAAGCTATGTTTTTGCTTGGAGATACGCAAGCAATATATGTTGCTTTGTGCATACCAGGAAGGCCGGAAGAACAGAGTACATTACTTAACAGTTTAATTGAATCAATTTACGATACAACACCCATTGAATATCCAAATCGTCCAAAACCACAAGATGCAGAGTGGTTACAAAATATGTATGTTTTTTTGCGCGAAAAAGAATATGTTGTCACGGGAACAGTGGCTGATGCAACAATTGTCGATTTGAGATATCGAGATATTAACTACAAACCCTTCGACGGATTTGGGATTAGCATATCGTATGGATCGAGATTAGGCGATTGTATATCTATAACAATAGATCATGACAATGCCTATGCTTGGCAGCGATTGGGAGATATATTTATAGAGGCAGCCAAGCTTGCTGGAGATTTTTCAGCAAAACGCGCCTCCGAGATATTTAACTATTTATTGGCTAATAGGTCAGACGAAGAATCGCAATATGCTGATTCTCATTCAGAGATCGTAATAGATAACCAACGTTATGTTTTGAGATTCTTCACCGGAAGCAACGGGCGTGTTATTTTTCGGATAGATCGAGACGCTTCATATTTTGACGGTACATCAACGGCAAATTAAGCCGCAAACGCAATGTTTCCTATTTCCCACCTGCCTCCAGCCTGTTCATTTCTACCCTTATTTATACCCTTACGGTGAAGGTAAAAGGCAACAATGAACAGCACGCGAGGGAAGGCAATCCTCCAAAAAGCTAGATATATCAACACACTTCGGTACTAGTTAAAATGCATTAAAACATGCCTTTGCTAATTCAAGTCCCGTCGACCGCACCAAACCCATATAATCCGAACCAAGCACGACAGCTATTTCCTGTCGGTGATGGGTTCGGATTATTGCTTTATTTCGACTATGAGTTCTTTCGCAATGGCATGAAGCAGCGCCCGGAATCCAAGCCACGAGGCCCGCGCAAGAAGCGAACGGCCGAATAAACGCAAAAAGGGGCGGCAACATATCTTTGTCCATGATACCGCCGCTCCGTTGTACTTCACTCAAGAGAGATTCGTGAAAGAACTTCCAAAAACACGCACACTACTTCATCGCAATCAACATTCATATTCATGTAGTCTGGTGTTAATGCGTCTTTTGTTTCTAGGATGAATCCAATTTGTCGTAGCAATAGGTTTTCCTGTTCAATATAATACAGTGGTTCAATCTTAAACTTTTGGCAAGTCTCAATAATGCTGTGCGTTATTTTATCCGAGATACCCCATCGGTATTTCAGTACATTCATTTTCTTTTTGACCGGAATGAAAGAAGAGTCTGATGAGAATATGTCGTCAAGCTGTGAAATCAGGGAATACATAAATTCATCGGTTGCAATATCATCGGTTTGAATTATTGCACAAAAGCGATGCTGTGTTAAATCTCCGAATCTTTCCTTCACACACTGAGCTAAGTAAAACAATCGCAATAAGTCAAGAACTTGCATATCTGTCAAAGATTGCGGAGGTCTAGAAAGTTCGTGTATGTGAGAAATTAAATGCTCTGCTTCAAAGCTGTTTCCTCGTTTTTTGTTACAATGTTCACAGAGAAGCCGGATGTTGCTAACATCAGATGAGCCACCTTTTGACCATGGTATAATGTGGTCGAAATTTATCTCTTCGTCCGAAACATTTTTTCCGCATACCTGACATACCCCTTTATCTCGTCTTAGAACTTTGAATTTCACAGGCTGTGGTATAATTCTTGAAATATTCCTTAACGTCTTTGTCTCGGTGAGGGGTTCTGCTACTATAAAAACAGGGCATATGTGTCCAAATACTCGGCATCTGTAAAGACTATTCTCCTCTGGGAGGGGGAAGCCCTCAACTAGTATGCCATACGGACAATACTTCAATTCCCAACAAGGTTTACAAATTGCATTTATGTAATTTTCTGAGATTCTGTTTTGCCATTTTTCAAAAGCCAAGGTAATTCTATCTTTTTTCATTTCATAGTTCACTCCGCAGACAAAGTGTGTTTATGTAGAATTATATCAGGTGGAGCAGGATTTTGCACTAAAAAGGAGCGGCGATATCGCATGATACCGCCGCTCCTTACCGTTAGTCCTTCGGTTTCCTTTCCACACGTCCTTTTTCCGCTTCCTGCTGCGCTTTCCACTCGGCAAATTCTCTCTGCCCGTCCTCACTCTCAAAAAGGGCGAGTATATCGGGCATAATACAGCGAGCGATTGCTTCAATCTTGTACTGCGGAATATTGATGTTGTTGATTATTTTTTTCGTCTACCCAAATCGTGCCCTCCATTATACTCACTTGTCAAGGTGCGGTACTCGTTTCGAGCGAGGTGAAAAGAGGGCTGCCGCTACGTTGCGACAGCCCGATACCTGTACGATGGCAAAATCATCATCACGTTCAACTACAAGGATGGCACAAAAGCCATCACTCTTGAGGATGTAAAAGGTTCGGATTTGGATTGCCTCGGTGCATTGGAAAGAAAGCCTTGTACCTCAAAGGATACAGGGCTTTTTTGATATGCAATTTTGATAGCGTTAAGATGCTTTTTGAAGCACTTCAAGCAGGTGTTTTAAGTTTTCGGCTTGCTCTTCCGCTTTTCTCATTTTATTTGGGACAGAGGTTTTTATCTTATATTTCTTAGTTTCGTTTAAGAACTCAAATGTAAAACTGGTATTAAACCTACCTTCTCGCACCTTTATGTTCGTTATTCTGTTATAGGGCAAGCTCATTTTATCATACACAACGTATGTTGAACCACGTTTGGACTCTACAAAATAAAAATCTAAGCCCTCATCTCCTACAGTAACAAGGGTTGTGCGATAGAAGAAAAGTACGATAAACATGGGTATAAAAGCAGCAAACGTTGTTGTACCCGTCTGCCTGAACGCAAATATGTTAGCAACCGAAATTGCTATGATAACAAATAAACATATCCATATGGCGGCAGACATAGGGCGCGATTTAGCCTTTCTGCCAAGCAACGCCTGAAAGCCTTTCTCATTCACTTCCGTGGTAGAACACAAAATAGGCGCATCCGCACCGCCCGGTTGGAATGCCTCGATAGCGTCTTTTATTGCCTGGTATTTTGACATAAAAAGCCCTCCCCATATTGATTTTCGCAAACTCATTATATACGACAATGGAATAAAAGCCAAGTGTGGCCTTGTGATCGATGTTAGCTCCCGTTTACGATCACGGTGAGGGCATCCTGCAACACGGCAGACAAGCTCAGATGCCGAAACGCTGCCTCTTCGTCCAACCATTTGGGGAGGGAGATGGTGCGGCGAACAGCGGTGTTCTTCCGTTGCCTGGCGTAGACTTCGGGATCGGCGTCAATCAATGTCACATAGTCGTCTCCATCAACCTGGATTGCGCTTACAGGGCTTGGCGCCGGAATCGGCCTCTCGTACATTTCCTGGGTATCCAGCCACAAGGCAAGGCAATCTCGCGCCATAAAAATTGCGTTTTCAAGGCCCCTTCCTTCTGTTGTACATTCAAGATCGGGAAAGTCGATGGTGATGCTTCCATCGTCGTTGGGTGAAAAGATGGCGGGGTAGATTTTTGTCATGTTGCTCTCCTTTCCAGGCGGTTGGGGATACCAGGCTGTTTATGGCCGCCTGGCTCTTTGAAGAATTCTCATAGCCGTTTTTTCGTTGATTTCCGTGTGGGGCGGGACCTGCTCTTCTCGTTTCATCGCGCCACCTCCTTATGTTTTGATCATATTGCACAACTTACGTAATGTCAAGCCCACGAAAAAAATTGCATCGTGGGCTTGACACTGTTTCGGCAGAATTATAGGATAATAATATGCTGGTACGAGGGGTGAAGGAAATGAAAGATACCACATTTGCCATCAGCGAAACAATCGCGGTGCTGCTTGCCGAAAAAAAGTACCGCTCCCTCCGCGATATCTTAACAACCATGCGCGCGGCCGATATTGCCATCATGTTTGATGGCATCTCGGAAACCAAGCTGCCGCTCCTCTTTCGGCTTCTGCCAAAGGAGCTGGCAGCGGAAACCTTCGTTGAAATGGAGAGCGACAGTCAGGAGCTTTTGATCCGGAGCTTTTCAGACGCCGAGCTAAAAGCCGTTGTTAGCGAGCTGTTTGTGGACGACGCCGTGGCCATCGTAGAGGAAATGCCCGCAAACGTAGTAAAGCGTATTCTTTTGCAGGCCGACCCGGAGATGCGAAAGATGATCAACGAAATCCTGAACTATCCCGATGAATCCGCCGGAAGCGTAATGACCACAGAATATGTAACGTTGCGCCCCCAAATGACCGTTGAAGCAGCCATCAAGCGCATCCGCCGAACCGGGACGGACAAAGAGACTATCTATACTTGTTACGTAACCAACGATGCCCGGGTGCTGATCGGGTATGTATCCCTCAAATCCCTGATCCTCGCCGAGGAGGACGAGCGGATCGAGGATATCATGGGCACAGACATCATATCGGTCAAAACTTTTGACGATCAAGAAGACGTAGCCGCCGTATTCTTAAAGTACGACCTGAGCGCCCTGCCGGTTGTGGACAACGAAGGCAGGATCGTGGGTATCGTAACCGTGGACGACGCCATCGACATCTTGGAAGAAGAGGCCACGGAAGATATCGAAAAAATGGCCGCCATCACACCTTCGGACAAACCGTACATGAAAATGTCGGCCTTGGAGATATGCAAAAGCCGCTTCCCCTGGCTGCTGCTGTTGATGGTCTCGGCCACATTTACGGGTATGATCATCACTTCTTTTGAGCATGCCCTAGCCGCCCAAGTGGCGCTGGCGGCCTTTATCCCGATGCTCATGGACTCGGCCGGAAACACGGGGAGCCAGGCTTCCGCCACGGTGATTCGCGCCCTGTCCCTTGGCGAGCTTGTTTTTACCGATCTTGTGAAGGTTGTATGGAAAGAGATACGGATCGCCGTATACTGCGGCTTGGCCCTGGCCGTGGCATGTTTTGCGAAGGTGCTTGTGATTGACATGTGGATATTGCAAATCGAAAATGTGACCGCTACCGTGGCCCTAGTGGTAAGCGTTACCCTGGCGCTCACCATCCTGTGCGCAAAAATCATTGGCAGCGCCATGCCGCTGCTGGCGAAAAAAGTTGGCTTTGACCCCGCCGTGATGTCCGCCCCTTTAATCACCACCATCGCAGACGCCATATCGTTGATGATCTATTTCCGTATCGCCACGGCAGTGCTGCATATCTAGGTTCAATACATGTATTGAGCAAGGATTGTTAAGCAATTCCGCAAGGAGGGTGCTATACTCCATTTGCAGCTGCCATAACCCGCCAGGAGGTGAGGCGATGGGAAACTTTGATACCGTCAAGCGTGCTCTTGCATACATTGATGATCATTTGGGCGATCCCATTTCTCTGGAATCAATCGCTACCTTGTTTCATTTTTCCCCTTACTATTTTCACCGGATGTTTTCCATCATTGTTGGAAAAACCTTGGCCGTGTACATCCGCGACAGGCGATTGTATTGGGCCTGCCAAGCCCTTTCGGAATCGGATCAACCCATACTGACCATTGGGATGGACTGCGGATACCCGTCGGCCCAGTCTTTTTCTCGTGCATTTAAGGCTGCATTTGGCCTTTCGCCAAAGGAATATCGAAACCAAGGGTTACGCCCCGTAGGCGAATCCGTGGATTCTCTGATCATGAAATTCACAAACCGATTGAAGGGAGGAATCCTGGTGAGCCCCAAATTACTCAAAAAGCCTGCCCTGCTCATTGCGGGAATCTGTGGCGATGGAGATAAAACAGCGGAAGTCTGGGCCGCGTTTGAGGCGTTGATCAAACAACAACCTTTAAACAACAAGCTCTCCAGCGATGGCTATGAGGTTAGGATATGCGATGAAGAACAGCACATCGTGCATGTGGGATACTTGGTAAAAGACACGCAAGTAGATTCGGTTTACACGGTGATGCCGTTGCCAGCTTCGGATTATGCGTCCTTTGACGTGTATGTTGCCAATGGATACGATAGCGAAAACAATGCAATGATGGAATGGCTTACCACAAACGAGCAGGGGTATTCCGAGCGGTTGCTTGGCAACGCCCATTATTGCGTGGAGTTTTATGACGAGCGGTTCACCGGCAACGAAGAAGGTTCTATTGTAGAAATTTGGATGCCCATCAAAAAAGAATGACGGCAAATCGGGTTATCGCTTGACTTCCTCTGTTTTTCGGTTATGCTAAAGTCAAATCTCTGATTTAACGGGGTGCGATGATGTATATCTAAAGATCGCTGGAAGAATTGATATTGCGCAGCAGTCAGAGCTTTTCCGCCCTGATTGTTACGGGCCCACGCCAAGTGGGAAAAACAACCATGCTCCAAAAGCTTGCCGAAAAGGGCCGGGGATATGTATCCTTGGATGATCCGATCGCGCGGGCGATGGCGATAGAAGATCCGTCTCTTTTTCTTGCTCGCCACACGCCGCCGGTCATTATTGATGAGATACCTTCCCGGATTTCATCATGAATTGTTTTATGGAAGTTATGTGAACACCTATTTGCAACGGGACATTCGCGATCTAACGCAGGTTGGCGACGAGCTTGCTTTCCTGCGGTTTATGACGGCTTGCGCGGCAAGAACCAGCCAGATGGTGAACTATGCCGATCTGGCAAGGGATGTTGGCATTAGCGAACCCACGGCAAAGCAGTGGTTATCCGTATTGGTTTCTACGGGTATCGTTGAGTTGATCCAGCCCTACTTTAACAACACGCTCAAGCGGGCCATCAAAACGCCAAAGATGTACTTTACAGACACGGGCCTATGCGCTTATCTCACCCGTTGGGACAACGCCAAGACGCTGGAGATTTCGGCGATGTCCGGCCAATTTTTTCAAACCTATGCCGTTTCAGAAATCTTAAAAAGCTATCATAATGCGGGAAGGTGTCCCCCGGTGTATTATTATCGGGACACCAACGGAAAAGAGATTGATTTGTTGATCGACGAAAACGGAACCCTTTACCCCATCGAAATCAAACGATCCATGAATCCCGGCAAAGATGCCGTCAAACATTTTTCGGTTCTTGACAAGGTACCAGGGAAAAATCATGGGGAGGGGGCGGTGATTTGTATGTATAAAGACGTATTCCCCATTAATAAAGACAATTGGATGGCGCCCGTATGGCTGATATAGACACTTCATGGAGGCAATAAACGAATGCAACTAACCGAAAAACAATTGGCCCACATTGAAACGCCTTGTTTGGTGATCGATATAGAAAAGGCCCGACAAAACATACTTTCTATGCAAAAGCAGGCGGAGGCATTTGGCTGCGCCCTGCGCCCTCACGTCAAAACCCACAAGATGCCGTTTTTTGCGCAAATGCAGGTAGAAGCCGGAGCCAAGGGCATTACCTGCGCAAAAGTGAGCGAGGCCGAGGTGATGGTAGCGGGCGGCCTGCGGGATATTTTCATCGCTTATCCCATGGTGGGCGACTTTCGTATCCGGCGCGCCCTGGCCCTTTTGCCAAAGGTAGATCGCCTGATCCTGGCCGTGGACAGTGTGGAATGCGCCACCGCGCTAAACCAGGCGGCGGCAAACGCCGGTGTACGGCTCGAAGTGCGGCTGGAAGTGGATACCGGCGCAAAACGCACCGGCATACCCCACGAGCAGGCGGCGGCGCTGGCTAAAACAATCAGCGCCCTGCCCCACTTGGATTTAACCGGCATTTATACATTCAAAAGCCTTTTGTACCGCGGCGCACCCACGGGTGATTCCGCTCTGGCAGGACAGGAAGAGGGCCGGATGATGTGGGATGCCGCCCAGGCGATTCGCGCCCGGGGCGTTGCGCTAAAAGACATCAGCGCGGGCAGCACGCCCACAGGCCTATTGGTGGCTCAAACGGGATTGGTGACGGAAATCCGCCCGGGTACCTATATCTTTTATGACGCAACGCAACAAAAGCAGCGGGTATGCACCACCGATCAAATCGCCGCAAAGATTTATGCCACCGTGGTAAGCTGCCCAACGGAAACATACGCGGTGATTGACGGAGGCTCCAAAACTTTTCCCACGGATTTTTCTGGCTATGGGGCGGTGGAAGGCCGCGACGATCTACATCTCTCACGCCTGAGTGAAGAACATGGTATGATTACAACAGATAGCAAAAAAATAGGCCTCTTCGTGGGGCAAAAGCTTTGCCTTGTGCCTAGCCATGTATGCACAGCCATCAACATGCAAAACCAAGTATACCTTTTGGAGCATGGCGAACTGCGCCGTCAAAAAGTGGATGCGCGAGGCATGTTAGTATAAAGTAAAGGGAGAAAATATATGGACGTTTACACAAGGTTAAAAGAGCTGGGTTTGGCGCTGCCCAAGGCCCCGGCAAAAGGTGGCGTATATGCGCCCGTAAAAGAGTTTGGCCAGAACTTGGTATATGTTTCCGGTTGTGGCCCAACCCTTGATACCGCCGTGGCAGGCAAGCTGGGCAGGGATTTTACTGTGGAGGAAGGCCAGCAATGCGCCCGTAACTGCATGCTGAATCTTTTGGCCGTTTTGGAGGCGGGCATCGGCGATTTGAACCTCATCAAAAACTGCGTAAAGATACTGGTGCTTGTGGCCGGCACAGATACATTTTATCAGCAACCGGCGGTGGCCAACGGCGCAAGCAGCCTTCTGGTGGAATTGTTTGGGGAGGCGGTGGGTGCGCCATCGCGCTCGGCCATTGGCGTAAACGCCCTGCCGGGGAACATTCCTGTTGAAGTGGAAGGGCTGTTTGAGATCAAGGGGATGTAGAACATTATATTGTGGTCTCGACTGCTCCTTGACACAACATGTTGATTTTGGTATAATTTTCGCGTCCAATAGGAACGCTTTTTGAAAGGAGTGTGCGGACATGGTTCATCAAGAGGAAAAAGATTTTGTTGAGATGTTTTTAGCAACGCTGTGTTCGATGGATAAACACGAAATCCCTTATGATAATGAGCTTTTCTCCAATGGGCTGGCGCAGGCGTCAGAATATTTTAACACGGCGAATATTCCCGATGAGGTAAAACAAAAGTTAGCCCTTCTTTTTATCAAGCAAACGACATACGGTGAATATTTGAGGATGCAAAACATTATTGAGAATATGAATGGCCGAATCATATCTTTAAAGAATCCCCATTATGTAAGAGCGGAAATTAATATGGGCAAAGATTATATAGATTATTTGCATGACAGTATTGACTTAAGGGTCGATCATGATTTTTACCGTGGGATAGCGACCGCATTTTGCGAAGGCGCTAAAATATAACCAAGGGCGGGAAACGAGTATTGCTATGATACAGAATGTATTTGCTGATATGTTTAGAGGTGCGCCGTTTTCTGATGTTTACAGCGACATAAATACTTACACGGCTGGTTTGCTCAAAAACTACCTTGGCCACATCCGCCTTGATCACATCCGGAAGGATTTGGGCAAGAATCGAAAAGAAATTTATGATGCTGTTTGGGGAAGTATAGAGTTCACTAGTGCCGAGATGGTCATCATTGATTCGCCATTGCTCCAAAGGCTTAAGATGATCAGACAGCTTGGTTTGTCCGATTTTGTTTATCCTGGCTCTACATATTCTCGCTTTTGCCATACCCTTGGAGTTACTTCTTTGAGCACACGTATGGCTAAGGTAATCAATAGGATACTGGATGAAGAGCATAGGCTTTTCCCCGAAAAGAAACGTAAAGCATTATGTCAACTTGTGAGATATGCCGCAATTTTTCATGACGTAGGGCATACGCTCTATAGCCATGCCAGCGAGAAGTTTTTTGCTGAAAGTGACAGTGCGCGGTTATTCGATACTGTAAGTAAAATGCAAAGAATATTTTCCGAAAAAACACGCTGTGAAACGGCACTCCATGAATTAATAGCTTGCATGATCGTTAATTCTGATGCAGTGAAAGAGATGATGGAGATTTCTTTGTCAATTCCGGAGGGGGAGCAAATTGAAGGCCCCTTAGATCAGCATTTGGAATACATAACCTGTTTAATCGTCGGGGTGCCGGTCGATAAGTATATACTTCCTTTTTCTAAAATCATCAATGGCCCAATCGATTCAGATAAATGTGACTACCTAACAAGAGATTCCCATGTGACAAAAATACCTGTAGCCGTGGACATTTTTAGGCTGATAAACAAACTCCGTTTAGTAGCTGTAGAAGCCAAAAAGATTAGTTTGCCTGAAATTTGGAACGATCCTGACACAGATAGCAGCCCTTATCTTGAACTTGCTGTAACAAGCTCTGCAGAGAAAACTTTATTCCAATTGTGCATGGCAAGAAACATCATGTATGGCAGCGTATATTATCATCAAAAAGTATTGACCGCCGAAACTGCACTCCGTGATGTGCTAAGAAAATATCAGGATTTGTTTCCTGAAGCATTAAGCGTGTTTTCCAAAATACTCGAACTGTCCGATGATTTTTTGGGTCCGCTCATGATTCAATGGTTGAGAAATCATGCTGAAACGGAAGAGAATCAAGAACAGCAGTCAAAACTGCTGATCCTTGCTGAAAAAATGGAGTCATTGCTAAATCGTTCCTTATGCAAAAGAGTTTTGAGTTTGACTTTTCCCTATCTGCTTGGCGATAAAACACGCACAAAAATATTTGGCAGGGAAATTATTGAAGCTACAGATCCACGTAAAAGAGAATGCATGCTTTCGCATATCACCGCAGAGTACATAGAGATTTATAAAAAGAAAAACAACATGGAACCTACTGATGTTGATATCTACTTAGTCCATCAACCGATGGAAGAATATGATCCTAAAAGAATCAACGTGCATATAGACCTTGGAAGAGGCCCCAGAAATTACAGAGGCTATTCTTATCTTGAAAGCAAAGAGTCGAATGATAAGCAGTACTTGCTTGTTACCAATCAACACGATAGGGTTCTATTAATGCTTGCTGCAGAGAAAGCCCTATTTAAACATAACGGCATTAGGCTAAAAGATGAAAGCTTTGCTTGCCTAAAACATAGTAGCAAAGAGATCGAACAACTCAGAAAAGAACTTTTTGAAATGGGCATATATGATGATTCTGCATTTCCTTTGATCACAGATGGCGTGCTTAATAAGTATCTGGCAAAGGACCATATTATGGATATTGTCGCCTTGTGCGGAACTTATGAAGGCCCCGACGGATATAAGATAACCGAGTTTGAAGTAAATAATTTCCTCAAGCAGTTTATGGCTTGCTGCAGCCAGAAAGACAATGTCAAAACACTCTTAAATGGAATCAAAGACCTACTTTTGGGCGCTACGCACATCACCAGAAGGGTATTCGTGGAGACATTTGTGCGCAAACTAAAGGAAAAACCTCTTTCACAATACAACATATGCAATGTAGGACATAAATTGGATAGTGCCGCGCACTTGCAGTATTACTTAAATGATGTCCAACAGCATGTGGAGAATATAGTTATTGTCGACCGGCTGGATGATTGGCTTGCGAATGCCAATGATGATGATGCAATCATCTTTTATGATGATGGTTCCTATTCTGGACGTCAGATAGTATCCATATTTCAAGAGTATATGGGTATACGGTCACGTATGACTGATGAAGAACATGTAACTGAGCTGAGTGATGAGCTAAAAGCGAAGCTAAGGAACAAGAAAATTGTCCTGTTTTTCATCTGCTTTAACAAAAAGAATGTTGAAACTATTGTGGGGGAATTTAGGGAAATGGGCCTTGATAATGTTGATATTTGCTATGGGGATGAGATGGATACAAGCCTTTTTGATCAACAGCACCCGATTGTAAAAGACACTCTGAAAGCAATTGGGGAAGCTCTTGTGTCAAGCGCCAAGGGAGGTAAGGAAAACTGGGATGCCAAAAGGATTCAGGACGCTGCATTGGGTTACAATGACGCGCGGCAGATGGTTTTTCTCAAATCTAGCGTCCCCACATATACAATAACCTGTTTTTGGCTTGATGGTTGTATTGACAATAGGATGAAGTGGATTCCACTTTTTCAGCGTACAAATAAACCGCTGTAGAGTGAGAAGGAATCTCACGGCTCAGCATCGTCTTTTTCCCCATCGTCGTAAAACGCAACCCGGTTTCGTCCGCCTTCCTTGGCCTGGTAGAGCGCCTCATCCGCATACCGGATGGCCGTCTCCAGATTGTTTCTGGGCGCGGCAAAGGAAATGCCAAAGCTTGCGGTAACCGGTATCTCTATCCCCTCAAATACCACGGGGGTTTTGCACACTTCCAGCCGGATGCGTTCGGTGGTATTCATCGTATTGGTTTTGTTGTTTGGTTTTACGTCGGTCATTAAGATCAAAAATTCCTCGCCGCCGTACCGGCCAAATATATCGTAGGGCCGGATGGCTTTTTTTACGCGCCGGGCAATCTCTTTGAGCACCATGTCCCCGGCCAGATGCCCGTAGGTATCGTTTACGGCCTTAAAATGATCCAAATCAAACATGATGGCAAAACAATCGATGCCCGTTCGGTTGGACCGGGATATCTGCATTTCGGCAAACTCCAAGAAAAAGCGCCGGTTGTAGATACCCGTAAGGGCGTCATGGTTGGCGATTTCCTCCAGCTTTTTGCTGAGCCGCACATTCTTTATCAGCAAAAACATGGTAGCAACCAATATCAGCAGCAACACGCCCATAAAGATGGACATGTACAACGCACGCTCTTCCGCCAGCTTTTTGGAGTAATCGAATAACCGGCCGGTCCAGCTGATTTCAATTGCGTCGGTGGGCACGTGCTGCTGCGCCTTGTCGATGATGGAATGCAGCACCTTTTGCTCCTTATGGAAACCAAAATGGGAATTCATGGGCGCGTTTAACTTAATGTTGATCTTAAAACCCGGCCGCCCCCGGTAATTGATCTGGTTGAGCAGCATGTGCTCCGATGCCATCAGCAGCGTCACCTCGCCTCTTTCCAGGGCGTCTAGGCAATCGGTGAAACCATCGTATTCCACCAAATTATCGTTGTCCGGAAAGAGCTCACGGTATATCTCCGCGTGCCCGGATTGCCGCATAACCCCTACCCTCTCCCGCATCACCTGATAGCTGGCTAGGTTGGGGAAATCCGCCTTCGACAGGATGGCATAATACGAATGGGAGTAGGGAACCGTGCTCCACAAAAAGTGATCGCTCCTGGATTTGGAGTATAAAAGTTGCGCCACCATGGGGATTTCGCCGGTATGTACGCCTTGAAGCAAATCCGCCCAAATGGCGCCTTTGGGGGCGACGGCCTCAAAACGGATGCCCGTAAGCCCGCTGATTTCCGCCAGCACATCCACGGCGATTCCCTCGAATTGCCCAACCACCTCATTGAAGAAGACAACGGGGTAGTTGTCTCGCTCATAGGCGACAAATACTGTTTTGCCTTGCTGTGCCAGATCCTCTAGATAGGCCCTTTCCTCCTCTGTAAAAGACCGGTGCAGTTTGTGTTTTGCGTAAGCAAAATCGCCCTCTTTATAGAGCGCGTACAGCACATCGGCCCCACCCGAAGAAATATACTTATCTACCACCGAAATAAAGGGCAACAGGTCCGGGTTGGCCGTGGTCATGGAAACCGACTCATGTACCATGGAGAAAAAAATTGCGGAGTGAATAAAATCGTACTCGGTAAAGGCAGGGTCGGCCACCGCCTCTTCCACAAAGGCATCGATCTCCCCTTCTTGAAGCAAACGCGCTGCGGTATGATAGTTGTCCACGCTTACGCGCTCAAACGCCATGGGGTAGGCCTTAGCGATGGAATCCGCCGTAACGGTATCCTCCAAAAAGCCCAGGGTAAGGCCTTCGATGTCTGATTCAGTGCGTATATTTGAATCCGCTAGGGTAAATATCCGCAGCACACGCTCGGCGATGGAATGGCTCATGCTATATTTTTGTGCACGCTCCGCCGTGGCCGTCAACTCCCCCGTAAAATCCAGGGCTTGGGTGTCCAACCTTTTGATCAGCTCGTCCCACTCGTACATTTCCGGCACAAAGGGTATCCCAAACAAACCGGTCAAAAAGTCGCCGTATGCAATCGCAAAACCGGCAAAGGAACCGTCGGGCAGGATAAACGCTTCCGTGCTCAAAAGGCTCCCGTAGGTCAAGCGACCCCTATCGGCTTTAACCGCCTCAATCGCGGCGATTTCTTCCTCGGTTACGCCGGGGATATCCTTGTACGTCTTTATGGAATCCATGGGCGAGGTTTTTTCCGGCGGCGCGCCGCACCCCGCCAGTGAAAGCACAAGCAGCATTGTCAGCAAAAGGGCTCCCCTACGCTTCATAACAAATCGCTCCCATAATCAAATTATATTATGATGAGAGTAGTATATCGTATTTTTGTGCCAAAAGGTGGGGGATAACCTTAATTCATATATTAAGTTTATGGATGCAGAAGCACGCTCACCCAAGCAAACGCAGAACATCCTTTTGGGTTTCCAGCACCCTTTGGGCAATGAATTCCACAAAAGGCCCGTCGTCCACATGCGCCCTCTCTAGCGCGGCGATATACTCCGCGCGCAAAACCGGCGGTACAATCGCCAGCGTGTAGCCATGTCGAAGCAAGCATAGGCTCATCAGCAGCCGGGATACCCTGCCATTGCCATCGATGAACGGGTGAATGAAAACAAATCGTTTATGCGCTTGTGCGGCAAATGCCACCGGGTGCAACTTACTTTCGTTCACAGCCATCCACTCCGCAAACGCAGCCATCATACCGGATATTTGATCAGGCCGTGGAAGCGGGTACTGTGAGCCGGAGATAAACACCTGCTGCGTGCGGTATGCGCCAGCCTCGGCCTCGTTTATCTGCGAGTAGAACAGCCTATGGAGCTCGCATATATCTTGCTTTGTTAGAGGACTGGAGGCGTCCAGGAGGCCATACATGGCATCGTATGCCTTGGCATGTCCGGTGGCTTCATAATAATCGCGGATAGGCTTTCCGCCCACCGTGAGACCATCTTCCAGCAGCACCTTGGTTTCGCTTTCGGTTAGGCTGGAACCCTCCAGTGCGTTGCTGGACCAGGTTAGGCCTACCCGGTAGTAGCCGCGCAGTTGGGACAGCAATGGTTCTTGCAGAGGGCGATGCTGATCTATCCGCGCCTTGTTTGTTTCGATGCGGTCAAGCGTCACTTGGTTTCCTCCTCTCAAAAAACCCCGCATCCTCTTGATATGCAAGAATCTGCGGGGTTTTCTCCCTCCAAATGGGGTCAATAGGACTTGAACCTACGACCTCTACGATGTCAACGTAGCGCTCTAACCAGCTGAGCTATGACCCCAAGGCGACGAAACTTATTGTACAAAATCCGCAAAAAAAAAGCAAGCCTAAGATTCGCGCCCAAATTGTGTGGGAACTTTTTCCCCTAGCCCTCCGTCCAAAGAACAGCGCGCAATACAAAACAACAAAACGGAGGGAATCATCATGAAACGGTTTTTGTGCATATTGGTATGCCTGGCAATGGCACTGAGCGCCTCGGGCTGCACTATACTGACGGATCGGGCTTCGGTAAACGAAAAAGCGGACATCAATGTTGTGGAAAATTTGGAACCGCTGGCTGAGTACGAAGTGGACTACGACGGGGGCATGGCGTTCAGCCTTGCCGATACCACGATGTTTAGAACAGTGGCGCCCGGGACTGCGTTGCTGCAAGAAGAACCTGAATGGAATTACGACGAATACGCGCCGGTGATCGAAAGCGGGTTCTCCGCCACCCTTACTAGCCCGCTGTCCACCTTTGCGGCGGATGTGGACACGGCGTCGTACGCCAACGTCCGGCGTATGATCCGCCAGCAGCGAAAAATCCCCCAGGACGCTGTACGCATCGAAGAGATGATCAACGCCTTTACGTACAACTACCCCCCACCCCAGGGCGACGATCCGGTGGCCATCTCGGCCCAAGCCGCCCCCTGCCCGTGGAATGAACAAAACCTGTTGCTCCGGGTGGCCCTCAAGGCGCAAGACATCGACGTGGCCGATCTGCCGCCCTCCAACCTGGTATTTTTGATTGACGTATCGGGCAGCATGGACACTCCGGAGAGGCTCCCCCTGGTGCAACGAAGCTTTGCGTTGCTCACCGAACAGCTCACCGCCCGGGACCGGGTGTCCATCGTGGTGTATGCGGGTACGGACGCCGTGGTGCTGGATGGGGTACGCGGCGACGAGAAAGCTAAAATTCTTGAAGCCATCTATGAGCTAAAGGCAGGCGGCAGCACCAACGGTGCAGCGGGCATCACCACCGCCTATGAAGTGGCACGCAAGTACACCGGCGAGGGCATCAACAGCCGCGTGATCCTCGCCACCGACGGGGACTTTAACGTGGGCGTCAATTCAGAAAGCGACCTGATCCGCCTGATCGAAGGCCAGCGCGACCAGGGAATCTTCCTTACGGTGTTAGGTTACGGCTACGGCAATCTAAAAGACAATAAGCTGGAAGCCCTGGCCAAAAACGGCAACGGAAACGCCACCTACATCGATACCATCCATCAGGCGCGCCGGGCCCTGGTGGAAGAGATGGGCGCGACTCTAGTCACCGTTGCCAAGGATGTGAAGCTCCAGGTAGAATTTAATCCCGCCGTGGTGGAAGCGTACCGGTTGATCGGATACGAGCACCGCAGGCTGGCCGCCGAGGATTTTGCCGACGACACCAAAGACGGCGGTGAGATGGGCGCGGGCCATAGCGTCACGGCCCTCTACGAGCTGGCGCCCGTGGGCGCGGGTACGGTTCCGGCCATTGAGCTCACCTATCAGAACGCCATCGTCACCGACAGCGCGGATTTTGCGACGGTACACGTTCGCTACAAGGAGCCCCAGGGCGACGTATCCACCGCGATCTCTTATGTGGTAGAGGCAAGGGCTTTTACCGACAAGCCGGATGACGATTTCCAGCTGGCAACCGCAGTGGCCGCCTTTGGCCAAATGATCTCGGGCAGCAAGTATGTGGGTAGCGCCGATGAGCGAATGGTGCTGGATATGCTGCAGCCCCTGCTCAGCGGCGATACCGGCGGGCGGATCGTGGAGCTGTATGATTTGGTGCGGACGAGCGGGGGGCTGTACGAGTAATGGGAAATTGAAAATGGAAAGTGGAAAATAAGAAAACCCCGGAGCATGTGTGATGTGCGTCCGGGGTTTTTATAACGAAACAGCTCAAATCTCAAAATCTGCAAGCTTAAAGTCCGCATAGAATCTCCCTGAAGTTGGGGTGAATCTAAGAACACAAAAATCAGGGTCGGTGAAAGATTTTTGTGGATAGGCATTTTTGAATATGCTCTGCCAATATTTTTCTTTGATGCTCATTTCGGTCACAATTTCCATATCACCTTTGAGCAAACATCCCTTCCACCATACAATCTTTCGACTGTAAAAATAAACATTGGATTTTTGATTTCTACTCATTTCGGCGACAAACTTCGAGGACGTATTCGTACAGAAATACATCTCACTCAACGATTCTCTATATTTGCCGGGAACAACTGCTTTTGTCAGTGGGTAACCATCTGATCCCACACAAGACAAAATGAATGTGTTAACTTTTTTGTGTAACTTCTCGGCTTTTTCTCTTGGTGTCATTTTGTCCTCCATTATGTATGTTCCTCTCTACACCAGACATACCCCTCCCTGCCCACGGCGCATCATGGGCAAGGTATCATTGGCGACGATTACCGTCGCCCCAGCAGTTCAACCTCAATTGCTGCAAAAAGGGGAACCCTTTAGTTTTCGTTTCCTTCCTTCGCTGACAGTGCCTTGACTTTTTGTATTGCCTCTTCTAGGCTACTGCTGTTTTCCATTGCCATCAAAACCAGGTTTAGCAGTGTTTTGAATTGATAGTCTGTCATTGTATTTTGCATCCTCTCTGCCTCCTGTCCGGCGTACTTGGATCGGCCTACTATACTGCTCATTTTACCTTATACCTACTTCCAAGTCAATTCATGGGCAGCACTTTGCTGCGCTTCGGGTTTTTTCATTACATTGTAGCGTTTAGGCATGTTTCGCGCTATAATACTGGAAGAGCATTACAGGGGGGGACATACATGAAGCCGCGCGTGATCACCGAATACGCCATCCATTCGCCTAAAATCCACCGGCCCCGTTTGCTTGCCGTGGTATCGGATTTACACAACCGCCGCTTTGATGATATTCTTGTGGCCTGCGCCCGCGCTGAGGCGATGCTTGTCCCCGGCGACTTGATCGATATTTGCCCCCACCATGCGGCCCTCGGGCTTGATTTTCTGCGCCAGATGGCAGCGCGGATGCCTACCTACTATACCTATGGCAACCACGAAGACCTGTGCGACGATGCCTTTGAATCCCAAGTGCGCGGCACGGGCGCGGTGCTGCTCAACAACGCCTTCTGCAACCACGACGGGCTGGTGATCGGCGGGCTGCACCTATACGACAAGCCGCGCCTCTTTTCCCTGCACGACCGCCGGAACATCGGCGACGGGCTGGTGGGCACGGCCACGCGTATGCTGGGCGCGCTGGAGCAAGAGAAAGGGTTTCGCCTATTGCTGAGCCACAAACCGGAGTGGTTCGCGCGTTTGGTACGCCAGCGGGATGTGGATTTAACGGTGTCCGGCCACGCCCATGGGGGGCAGATACGCCTGTTTGGGCAAGGCCTCTACGCCCCGCACCAGGGCGTGCTGCCCAGATGGACCCGGGGCCTGTACGAAGATGACCGCCTGCTGGTGAGCGCAGGGGCGACCAATACCGAATGGGTGCCCCGCATCGGGAATCCCTGCGAAATCTTGCTGGTGCGGCTGTTGCCGCCACCAGCATAAAAGGGGGGCAAAAGGATGGCAGCCCACAGATTTTCCGAGCGGGCGCAGCCCTTTTTGTTGGAGGGCGGCGCCCACGGCGTGTTGCTTCTCCACGGGTTTACCGCCACCCCAGCCATGATGTACCCCCTCGGCAAAGCGCTACACGCCAACCTGGACGTTTCGGGCCAGCGGCCCACGGTGCAAGGCATCCTGCTGCCCGGCCACGGAACCCGCATCCAGGATATGCGCAGCCACGGCGGCTACACGCCCTGGCTCAACGCTGCCATCGATGCTTTTGACGCGCTGGCAGCCCGGTGCGACCGGGTGTCGGTGATCGGCCATTCCATGGGCGGCGTGCTGGCGCTGCTCCTGGCCCAGCAAAGGCCGGTACACAATGTAATCCCCATTGCCGCACCCATGCGCCTTTGCCGTTTCACCGCGCGCCTTGCGCCTTATATCGGATGGGCTATCCCCTTTACGGTGGATAAGCGAGGCCCTGGTGAGGATTGTGATCTGGGTTATGCGGGCATGGCGGTGTGCCGGGTGGGTGATCTGCTGCGCCTTATGCGCCAGGCGGAGCGTAACTTAGCCCAAATCAGCTGCCCAATTCTTGTGGTACAGCCAATAAACGATGAGACCGTGCGCGCGGCCAGCGCCAATATCATCTACAATGGCGTAAGCAGCCAGCGCAAGGAGTTACTGTGGCTGGAGCGCTCGGGGCACGGATGCGTGATCGGGCCGGAGCATCAGCAGTTGTTTGATGCGTGCGGGAGTTTTTTGCGGGGGTGAGCCAGCGTTACGTTTGCGGCAAGGCTTGGTCTGCTGCTGGGCTTACATATCGGGTAATGGCATTTTCCACCGCACGATTCAGGCTATCACCGTCCCTGATGGCGCGGGCGGCCACCTCCCGGTGTAGCTGGCGTGAGATGCGCACGTTAAAGGTTCCGCTATATGCTTTGTCTGGTTGCTTGCCTTTTTCCTCGCAAAAAGCCAGGTATTCATCAACGGATTTCTGGAATTCGCTTTCGATATCGTCAATGGATCCGCTCTCAAAAGTAACCAAATCGCAAATGCCTTCAACTCTGCCAAAAAGCACATGGTCTTCGGCGCTATATTCGACTTTGGCAACGTATCCTTTGTATTCCAGCGTGTTAGCCATTCAAATCGCCGCCTTCCCGCAATTTTTCACAAATGATCTTCACTGCATACGTTTTCATGATGCTTGCAGGATGAGGTCTACAATCTCCTCGCCAGCAACTATTGTTTAGTTGCAATTGCAGTATAGCACTCTGCTTTCACGACGTCAAGTATTAAACGATGTCTTTTACATCGGGAAAATATCGGCAAAAAAGCATAGTTTGATTTGACAACCGCCCCCTTCCCGCGTATACTATCTTTCATATCAGCGCAATGAACGGGAACCGATGCTTTTCCCTGGCCAGAGAGCTGCCGGTTGGTGCAAGGCAGCCCAAGGAAGGCGTCTCGCTCGCCCCGGAGCGTGTGGCAGTTGCCGCCGGTTTGCAGCCGTTATCCTGCCTTGAGTGGGCGGCCTTTTGTATGGCCGTCAACAAGAGTGGTACCACGGAACAACGTTTCGTCTCTTGCAATTGGAGGCGAAGCGTTTTTTGTACAAAAAAGCTTTGGAGGAATCACCATGCGGATCAATCCCTATGCCCCAAACGAAATCGAACCCAAGTGGCAGCGTTTCTGGGCCGAACAACGGGCCTTTTGCGCAAAAAGCTACTTCTCCCGCCCCAAGTTTTTTGGGCTCATTGAGTTCCCGTATCCTTCGGGCAGCGGCCTGCACGTAGGCCACCCGCGCTCCAACACCGCCATCGACATCATCGCACGCAAGCGGCGCATGGAGGGCTACAACGTGCTGTTCCCCATGGGTTGGGACGCCTTTGGCCTGCCCACGGAAAACTACGCCATCAAAAACAAGATCCATCCCCGCATCGTCACCCAGCAAAATGTGGATCACTTCCGTACGCAGCTGCAAAGGCTGGGTTTCTCTTTCGATTGGTCGCGGGAGGTGGACACCACCGATCCCGCGTACTACAAGTGGACCCAATGGATCTTTTTGAAGCTGCATGCCCACGGCCTGGCCTACAAAGCCGAGATGCCCGTAAACTGGTGCGTGAGCTGCAAGTGCGGGCTGGCCAACGAAGAGGTTGTAGACGGCGTATGCGAGCGGTGCAATGGCGAGGTGGTGCGCCGTGTGCGCAACCAGTGGATGCTGCGCATCACCGAGTACGCGCAAAAGCTGCTGGACGGGCTGGACGATGTGGACTTTATCGAAAAGGTCAAAACCCAGCAGCGCAACTGGATCGGCCGCAGCGAGGGCGCGGAGGTTGATTTCGCCATTGAATCCAGTGAAGACACCAGCGATGTCATCCGCGTATTTACAACAAGGCCGGACACGCTTTTTGGCGCGACATATATGGTGCTCTCCCCCGAGCACCCGCTGGTGGACGCGCTCATCGCCCGGGGCACGGTAACCAACGCCCAGGCCGTGGCCGAATACCGGGCCGCCGCCGCCCGCAAAAGCGACTTTGAGCGCACCGAGCTAGCCAAGGATAAATCCGGCGTACCCCTGGAGGGCGTATGCGCCATCAACCCGGCCACCGGCAAACCCATCCCCGTATGGATCAGCGACTATGTGCTGGTAACTTACGGCACGGGAGCCATCATGGCCGTGCCCGGCCACGACACCCGGGACTGGGAGTTTGCCAGCAAGTTTGGCCTGCCCATCGTGGAGGTGGTGGCCGGCGGCAACGTGACCGAAGGAGCCTACACCGACGTAGCCGACGGTGTGCTGGTGAACTCCGGCTTTATCAACGGCCTGCGGGTGGCCGAGGCCAAACAAAAGATCACCGATTGGCTCATCGAAAAGGGGCTGGGCGAACGGAAAGTCAACTACAAACTGCGGGATTGGGTGTTTAGCCGCCAGCGGTACTGGGGGGAACCCATCCCCATGGTGGAATGCCCCTGCTGCGGTTTTGTGCCCGTGCCCGAGGATCAACTGCCCATCACCCTGCCCGAGGTGGAGCGTTACGAACCCACGGACAGCGGCGAATCCCCGTTAGCGGCCATCACCGATTGGGTAAACACCATTTGCCCCAAATGCAACGGCCCCGCCAAGCGCGAAACCGACACCATGCCCCAGTGGGCCGGTTCCAGCTGGTACTTTATGCGCTACGCCGACCCCCACAACGCCGACGCCCTGGCTTCCAAAGAAGCGCTGGCTTACTGGTTGCCGGTGGATTGGTACAACGGCGGCATGGAACACACCACGCTGCACCTGCTCTACAGCCGGTTCTGGCATCGTTTTCTGTACGATATCGGCGTGGTGCCCACCCCGGAACCCTATCAAAAACGTACCTCTCACGGTATGATCCTGGGCGAAAACAGCGAGAAGATGTCCAAATCCCGCGGCAATGTAATCAACCCCGACGACATCGTGGACGTAATGGGGGCCGACGCCTTCCGCCTGTACGAAATGTTTATGGGGGCCTTTGATCAGGCCATTCCGTGGTCCACTAAGGGTGCCCACGGCTGCCGCCGCTTTTTAGACCGGGTTTGGCGGCTGCAAGAAATCCTAACCGACAGCGAAGAGATTTCCCCAGCCTTGGCCGCCAGCGTACACGGGGCCATCAAAAAAGTAACCGAAGACTACGAACGCATGAAGTTTAACACCGCCATCGCCGCCATGATGTCCCTGGTGAACGACCTCACGGCCGCGGGCAGCGTAACCCGTGGCGAACTGCGGGCGCTGTTGCTGATCCTAAGCCCGGTTGCGCCCCATATCGCCGAGGAGATGTGGGAAGCCAACAGCTTCGGCGGAACGATATATGCCCAGCCCTGGCCCGCCTGGGACGAAGCGGCGCTCCACGCCGACACCGTAGAAATCGCGGTGCAAATCAACGGCAAGGTGCGCGGGCGCATCGATGTGCCCGCCGATATGACGCCCGAGCAGGCCGCCGAACAACTGCCCAGCCACGAAAAGGTGGCGGAATTGCTAGCCGGCAGGCCGATCCGCAAACTGGTATTTGTGCAGGGAAGGTTATTAAATATCGTAATATAGCCGCACCCCCGCATTCTGCCCCTGGGACCAGGGCCAAGGCCCTGGTCGGTTAAGGGGGGTAATGGGGGGTGCAGGGGGGAGGTAGGGGGGAAATCGAAATCCCCCCTCCTCCCTCCTGCGTCCCCGTTCGTGGTAGCGAAATATGTACAAAACCGAATTGAATAGGGATATTTCGCCCTTTGGAAACCTTCGCCTTGCACTTCGTATTTATATGCAGTATACTGTGCCCATCCGCTGTGATTCGTAAGAAGGGCAGGAAAGGCTAACATGCGTTAAGTGCTTCCGCTCGGGGATCGATCGGGAGACGAAGAGGGCACACGATTCCACGTGCCTTCGCGGTAGGTTGGCTGCATCCCACTGTCCGTCGGTTGGACACCTTCACGAATCCCGTCAGGGAAAAAATGTGGAGGTGTTTTTTCATGTCTTCTTTTCGCTCTCTTTTTCGTGATTCCGCCGCGGAACTGCGCAAGCCCCATACGCTGGTGCTCACCGCCTTGCTCACCGCGCTACAAATCGTAACTATGCTGTTTGCGTTGGATGTACTGCCCACTCTGCGCATCAGTTTTGCGTTTGTTTTCCAGGCAGCTGCCGGTATGTTATTTGGGCCGGTGGTGGCCGCCATGCAATGTGTGGCGGCAGACTTGATCCGAAGCTTTTTGTTTCCCGTGGGCGCCTTCTTTCCGGGATATACACTCACGGCATTGCTCACCGGCGTGGTGTACGGCTGTTTCTTTTATCGGAGACCCGTAACCTGGCCCCGGGCGCTGTGCGCCAAGGGGCTGGTGAATGTGGTGTTGCATATCGGCCTCAACACGTTTTGGATGTCCCTTATGCTCAACCAGGGCATTTGGGCCATCCTGCCCGAGAGGGTACTCAAAAACCTAGGGTTATTGGCACTAGAAGTGCCGCTGCTGGTGATCACATACACCATTTTATTGCGGATTCCGCGCCGTTAGGCATTCGCTACCCACCCTTATCATTTTTTTAATAATGCGCAAAAAGAGAGAAAATGGGGTATACTATCATCGGGTTTTTATATGCCATTGTTGCCTGAGAGGAGAATTGTATGAGCACCCCCGCAAAAAAGCCCGCCAAAAAATCGGGCCGCCTCTTTACCATCCTGATCATCTCGCTGGTGGCGGTGGGCATCGGTGTTATCGTTTACCCCTTTGCGCTCATCGCCATCGACGAATACACCAAAAACCAAATCGTAGCGGAATTTGAAAGGGAGTTCCCCATTTTCCGCGCCGAAGAGGATTTTGAAATGCTGGACGAAGCCGCCATCGCCGCGATGCCGGTGGTATCGGTTCCCCGGTGGACCTCCGAGGAGGTGGCCTCTGCCAATGCGCTATTGGATGGAACCAGCGTGGAGCTGGTGGGCGATCTGCCCATCGACCTGCCCTTTGCGCCGGTCACCATGCCGCCCATCATCATAACCCCCACCGCAGCGCCCCTTGCTGGTGTGGCAACGATTCCTTATGGAGATATGGCCGCCGTTGAGCCTGGGCAACATCTGGCCTCGCTGCCGGATCCGCCCATGGATGTGAGCGGGGCCTTGCTGGCCCAGGTTCCACCCGGTAACGAGCAGGTGCTTGACCTAGCCAGCGCAAGCGCGCTGCAACCCCAGGTGGGCTTGGGCAATCAGCCTATCGCCCAAGAGGGCGCAAACGCGGCCCAGCCCTTGGCCGGATTGGAAAGCCAGGCCATCGCCCAGGCGGGCATAGACGCACCCCAAACTCTGGCCGGGTTGGACAGCCAGGCCATCGCCCAAGCGGGCATTGACGCGCCCCAAACTCTGCCCGGATTAGACAGCCAATCCCTGGCCGGGTTGGAAGGCCAACCCATCGCCCAGGCAGACGCAAACACGTCCGAACCCCAAGCCGGGTTGGACAGCCAGGCCATCGCCCAAGCGGGCATTGACGCGCTCCAGCCTTTGGTTGGCTTGGATAGCCAGGCCCTGGTCGGTTTGGAAAGCCAGCCCTTCGCCCAGGCCAGCATTTATGCGTCCAACGCCCTAGCTGGGTTGGCCACCCAGCTCACCGCCCAAACAGGCGCCGAATCTCAGCCCTTGGCTGGGCTGGACAATCAATCCGTTGCCCAGGCTGCTCTGGATGCGCCTCAATCCTTGGCCGGATTGGATAGTCAACCCATTGCCCAAGCGGGCATAGACCCGCCCCAATCCCTGGCCAGCTTGGATACCCAAACGGCTGCCAACACACCCCAAACCCAGGCCGACCCCGTTATCCAACACACCGGCCAAACCGCCGCCAACGCATCCGAGCCCTTAACTAGCCTCAGTACCCAGTCCGGCGTGCAAGCCGGTGGAACGCAAGGGCAGCAACCAGTGTTATCGGCTTTAGAAGGCACCCTTCCGGTATCCAACGAGAGTGTTTTATCAAAAAATGAGGCCAGTGAGGGCAATGAAGGCAATGTGGCCTCTCCCCAACTAACGCCAGCTCCTCCTACTCAAGCGCCTATTGAAATATCTACCCAAGCGCCTGCTGAAGCACCTACCGAAGCGCCCCGGGAAACAGCCCTTGCCCCAGTGAATGAAGCCGTAAATGAAGCCGTAAACGAAGCTATAAATGAAGCTGTGTCCGAAGCAGATAGCCCGCTAGGGCCCGTGGACCCACGCACCGCCTTCCAATTGCGCGACGCCGCGCCCGTGTATTACGAAGATTTTGTGCGAATACTCGACGAGGCCAACGGGCTGGCCGCCGGGCTGGCCACCTTCTCCCCGTATTCGGAAGAAAGGCGGCAAGTGGATTCCCCCACCGAGCTTACGGTGGCCAGCATCAACAGCCAGGTTAGGGCAGTGCGCAACCTGCTGAACATATTCCAAACCCTGCCCAGCGCCCGGGATGCCGTGGCTCCCTTTATGAGCGCCAACGACCCGTCTGTGGTATACAACGTGGCCCTGCGGGACGGCGTACAATTCCTGGCCGCCGATCTAACCGCCCTGGATCAAGTGGTGAACCAATTTGCGCGGATCAAACGTTTCCCCCGTGCGCGGGATCAAATTCAGCTCGGATTCGACCACTCCGTGGAACTGGTGGATCAAACGCTGAACCTGCTGGACTACATGGCCCTGCAATTGAACGAAAGGGATACCGAAGCCTACCTGCGCAGCCGCTCCGCCTCCATGGTGGGCGAAACCGAAGCGGTGTATCTGTTGGAACTTCCCTCCTTGCGACTCAAGATCGGCTGCTTCCCCAACGTTACGTTTGAGCAGATGTACAGCGGCATGCGCAAGGGCGCGGCGCTGTATCCGCGGGTAGGCACGCCCAACACCAACACCAATATCTCCATGATCGCCCACCGCTCCGGCTCAGCCCCCTTCTTTGAGGATATAGACAAGCTGAAGTCCGGCGATACCGTGCTGCTGCATACCCGGGGCCTGGGCTCCTACCGTTACTTGGTGGAGCGTGTGTTTGTGGTGGAAGAAGACGATTGGACCCCCATGCACACCTTGGGGTATCCGGCGCTCACGCTGGTTTCTTGCGAGGAGTACCGGGGCGTGATTTACGGCAGGCGCATTATGGTGCACTGTAAGCTGGTAGGTATTGCGCGGTAACCGGAATCCCCCCGCCACTGCGGTGGCCCTCCCCCCTTTAACAAGGGGGGTTAAGGGATCTTAGCAAAGTCTATATTCTAAACCCTACCTCCCTTGTTAAAGGGAGGAGGACCGCCGCAGCGGTGGAGGGATTCTGCCGGGCGATTTTGGCAATAGCAAGATTGTTGCATTCCATACTTTATCTTGTAATTACCGAAGGGAGTTGTTATAATAGGGCGGCGACTTTGGACTTGGAGGTCGTAACAAATGGACGAGCTGCGGTTGGGTGACCTGGTGCAAATGCGCAAAACCCATCCCTGTGGCAGCGATCGCTGGCGCATCATTCGCGTTGGCGCGGACATCAAAATTAAGTGCGCGGGTTGCAGCCGCATCGTGATGCTGGATCGACAGGAGTTCCTAAAGCGCATGAAAAAGCTGCTGGAGCGTGCGGAAGAAGGTATCCCAAATCCATGACCCTCGCCGCCAAAAAAAAGAAGCGTATACGGCGTCCACCGGCCTGGCTGCGCCCGGTGAGCGCACTATCGGCCGTGCTGGCGATCATATTGTTGTTGTATGCGCTGGTACTTGATTTGCGCCCGGTGCAAGGGGACTCCATGGAGCCCACGCTGCACGAAGGGGAGTGGGTGCTGATCCTTAGGCCAAGCTTTGCCCTACGCGGGCCAAAGTACGGAGATTTGGCCGTGTTCATCCCCGCCGCCGTAGGCGACGCCTGGATCAAACGGGTGGTGGGTCTGCCCGGCGATGTGCTCCACGCAGAAGAAGGCCGACTATACCGCAACGGCGAGCCGGTAAGCGAGGGATACTTGGCCGAAACCACGCCGGCCTTCTCCGCCATCAAATCTTGGAGCAATGAGTACCTGGTATTGGGCGATCACCGAACCAACAGCTCCGACTCCCGGGAACAGGTGATCGGCGCAATTCCCCGCAACCAATTGCACGGCAGAGCCGTCTATGTAATATGGCCGCCATCAGCATGGCGCCCATTATAACAGACATGTTTTATAGAAAGAAGGCACTTTTATGGCCGAAATCACTCCAGCGTCGAACGCAAGCCGTGTAAGGCGCTCCAAAAAAGACCGGAAAAACAAACCCAAAAAGAGCCTAAAGCGCGAGATCCTTGAATGGACGCTCACCATCGCGCTGGCGGTGGGCTTGGCCCTGGTAATCCGCACCGTATGGTTTGAGCCCGTGCGCGTGGAAGGCAACTCCATGCTCAGCACCCTGGCCAACGGCGAGCTAATGATCGCCACCAAGTGGGATTATTTATGGAACGACCCTCAGCGGTTTGATGTGGTGATCTGCAAATACCCTGACCGCAACGCCATCTTTGTAAAGCGCGTGATCGGCCTGCCGGGCGATACCGTGGAGATTCAAAGCGGCAAACTGTACATCAACGGCGAGGTGATCGATCAGCCCTTTGATTTGGTGCCCGACACCCGGGACTTCCCCTCGGGCGCGTACACCAACAAAAACGCCGTGGTGCCCGAAGGCCACTTTTTTGTGATGGGCGACAACCGCAACAACAGCAACGACAGCCGCAACCTGGATGTGGAAGCGCTGCCCCGCAGTATGATCCGGGGTCATGTGCGCTACGTGGTTTTTCCCTTTGACAAGATTCGCCCCATACTCGATTTCAGACCCGAATAGCATGACAAACGAAGGGAGACGCCTCCGTGGACGACAAAAACAACCCGCGGCTACAGTCCGCACGCCCGCGGCGCAAGCCCACCGCAAAAACCGATCCAAAGATATGGAAGGAAACATTGTTTCCTGACGATTTTTCACCTGCGATTCATCCGGATTCTGAAGTTGAGCCCATCGCCTACGATGAGCTGCCGCCCACGGTACAAGCCGGGGAGATCATCGAGGATATACTCGAAGCCGACGCCACCGGCGAGGGTGTCGAGCGGATCACCAAGCCCAAAAAGAGCGGCTACCGCGAACTGCTGGAGTGGGTGATGGTATTTGCCGTGGCGGCGGCCCTGGTGATGCTGGCCCTGCGCTTTATCGCCGAACCCATCAAGGTAGACGGCCACTCCATGGAAAACACCCTTTTGCCCAACGAATACGTGCTGGTAACCAAATACGAGTACCTATTAGAACCACCGATGCGTTTTGACGTGGTGTCTTGCAGGTATCCCCATAACAACAAAACCTTTGTAAAGCGCGTGATTGGCCTGCCGGGCGAAACCGTGGCGCTGATCGACGGCGAGCTATACATCAACGGCCAGCACATCGAGCAGGACTTTGATCTGCGCAAGGAATGTGAGGATTACGGCCCGGAGACCATACCCGCCGGGTATTATCTGGTGATAGGCGATAACCGCAAGGTAAGTATAGACAGCCGCGACCCATCGGTAGGCCCGTTGCCACGCTCGGCCATCACTGGCCATGTGCGGAGGGTGATCTATCCCTTTGAGAGCATGCGCGCTATCGAAGCGAAACACCGCTTGCCGCAAATCGAAATGGAAAACTAAAAATAGAAAGTGGAAAATTAGGTGCGGCGGAGCATATAGCTTTCGCCGTTTTTTCTCTGAACTCCATGGTTCTATACTCCCCCCTGTTTGCATATAGAGAAATGGACGGGCTATCGGGTTATCATTTAAATTGGCCGCGCAAAATGGCGTAGAGCTCCACATCCACGTAGCGGCCCTTGTTGTACAGGCGGCCATACAGCGTACCCTCCCGGCGCATGCCCACCTTTTCCATCACCCGCCCGGAGGCCGGATTTTCGCTCTCGTGTTGGGCTTCGATGCGGTGCAGGCCCATGGTGTGAAACCCAAACCGCAGGGTTTCGTGGAGGGCCTCGCTCATGATGCCCTGATTCCAATAGGAGCGGGCCAGGGAGTACCCCACCTCCGCCGAGTTGTGATCGTGGTTCCACCACATAAAGCCGATGGTGCCGACCATCTTGTTGTGGGGTTTGTACACGATGCCCCAGCTGCTGGGCTGGTCGCCACGGTATTGCCGGTGCAAAAAACGCACGTAGTTGCGTGCGTCGGCCTCACTTCGGTAAGGCTCCCACAGCACATGGCGCGCCACCTCGGGATCCCGCCCATAGGCGTACAGATCGCGGGCGTCGCTCATGGCCACTCTGCGCAATAACAGGCGGGGCGTTTCCAAGGTGGGCATACGCTGAAAGAGTGTGGCTTTTGCATTAAACATGGCGCACCGCCCCCCCCGGCATGGAGGGGGTCAGCGGGCGGTTGACATGCCGCTGGGCGCCTTGTATCAGCACCGCGGCGCCCAACAATGCCATCAATATCATTACGATTAAAAAGGCCCGAAAGATTTTATTCATGACGTACTCCTTCCGTAACAGTTATCTTTGCGTTAAGGCATTCCACCGCCGCGCCCAGCCCCACCGGCAGGCGTTCGCCGGGCAGCATTGCGCCCCAAGCGGGCAGCTCTGGCCGGGCAAAGTGCCCGCAGCTTACGCCTAGGGCCAAGTGGCTGCCGGTGTTGGCCAGGGCCTCCCCGTCCAACCAAAGGGTGGTTTGTGGCGCATGGGTTAATGCCTCTTGCAACGAACGCAGCCCCACACAAAAGACCGTGTCTGTACGGGCTTCTGATTGGCCCCCATTGTACACCTCCAGCCGCAGCAGCACGGCGCCGGGATCATCGGGCAGTTGGGCGGCCATCCGGCCCAGCATGCCCGTTTGGCAGGGAACCTCCCAGATTTCTTCGGCCAACGAAAACCCTGCCTGATCGTACAAGGTGGCGGTTACGGTTCGTTTGGATGCCGGCCGGGTGGCTTCGGGGGATACCAGGAGTTGCACGCCCACATCCAACCAGGTGCGCACCCAATTGGCCGTCCGATCCACAATGAGGCAGGGATGGAGGGGCGCGTAGGCGTCGCGCAGGGCGTAGTAAGCCGGGCGGCGCGCGCCAACGCTCTCTAAATCCCTCTCCAGAATGGCGTCGGAGGCGTAGCCCTCGTTCACCTGCCCGGCGCTCCCGGCAAAAAATCCGGCCACGCCCCGGCCCCGGGTACGCTGGGCCAAGTAACGCAGCCCTTCGGCCTGCAAATAGCGGCTCAGCAATGCCGTACGGTCCAGGGAATCCGCCACGCCCCGGCCAAACCACAAAGGGGCTTCGGGCAACTCCAGGCAGGTGAGGGGGCCGCCCTGGGTTTCCCAAAGGGGCCCGCCACGGGGCCAGGGCAACCCGTACAGCTTTTCGGGCGCACTCAGGGCCGCTAGGCCCGTAGAGCGTAGCAGGGCGTCGTCGTCATTGGCGTAGCGGGGCATAAACTCGGGCCCCAAGTAACCCAAGGGACCGGCCACATTGTAACACTGGCGCTGCCCTAATTCCTTCCACTCCGGATAGGGGATGGGCCCGCCCGGTGTGATGCCCACAAAGGGCCGGTCGTCGCCCAAAGCGGCCAGCACCTCGCCCATGTTGGCTTCGGCCTGCTCGGGATCGGCTCCCTCCAAAACTTCGGCGGGCAGCGCCCATTGGGCCACGCAGGGCCTATGCATCAGCCGCCGGGCCGTGGCCTTCACCATGGCCCCGTCGATGGGCAAGCCTTGCCACACCAACATGCCCAAATGATCGCACAAGTCATAAAAAATCTCTTCTTGAGGGGCGGCGACGTACAGACATTGTATGCCGGATTCCAGCAACGCGGCGATCTGGCCGCGCACCCAATCGGGCTTGCTGGGGTGCCAGATGGGCGCAACCCAGGCCACACCACGCAATTGAACCGGCTTTCGATTCACCGCCCACAGACAGGGGGGGAACTTTGGCCAGGCACGCTGGGAGTTGACCCGCATAAAACCCACCCGCTGATGGGCCAAGTCGCAACCCAGATGCCCCCACAGCACGGTAAGTTTTACATGATACAGGGCGTTGGGGCTGCCCGGCGTCCAATCCACGGCATCGGCCACGTTGAGTTCGTGGGCAAATTCGGTTTCTTCTTCGCCCAGCTCCTGCTCAAACAGGCGCAAACCCAGGGGCTGCTCACCGTGGGAAAGAGCATAACAAAAAGTGTATGTGCCCGAGGCGTAGGGCAACACCCGGCCCACCGTAATCAGCGAGGTTTGTACATGATCGGGCCGCACGCCAAATTGGGCGATCAATAATCGGTTCACGCCATGGAGCCATACCCCGCCCCGGATACCGGGCAGGATGGCCCCCAGCCGAGTCTCAAAGGGTTCGGCGGCAAAATGTACGGTAACAGTCAGTTTTTCCTGCCCCGGAACCACATGGGAGGTGATATCGGCCCGCAGGGTTTCACCGGCAGTGCAATTAAAGTGGGCCACCGGCGTTGTGTTCACATGGAGCGCACCGTACCCAAACAGCCCCTCGATTTCGATATAGTGGCGTTCGGCCACACATTCGTCTAGCAACAATTCGGCAGTGAGTGCCCAGGAATGCTGGGTGATCCAGGTGTACCGTGTTTCGTCCACACGGCTGGCGGGATTGGGCTTTGCCTCCGGCTCCGGTTCCGCATCGGGATTCTGAATGCCTGCAAGGCTCACGGCCTCGGCCACGCTGCCCGGCACCGGGCAAGATACATCCACGCATCCCGCGCCGCTAAGGGCCCACATTTGTGGAAAAGGCTTTCTTCTAGCCAATGGATCACCTCCAATCAACAAGCCCCTTGGAAAAATTTTCGCAAAACTCTATGTACATGCAACGGGTTCCGGCTTTGGCTCGTCTATATAGTATCGCCCAACACCCTATGGGCCATGAGCAAGCCCAGCGCGGTTTTTCCATCGTGAATTTCGCCGTTGAGCACCCGGCTCACAGCCTCTTCCAACGGCAAACGTTCTACGTGCAAAAACTCGCCGGTATCGGGCCGAGCTTCCCCTTCCGATAGCCCGGTGGCCAGGTACAAGCTGATGCGCTCATCACAAAAGCCAGGGGTGGTGAACATCGTGGTGAGCAACCGCCAGTGACCGGCGGCAAGGCCGGTTTCCTCCCTGAGTTCCCGTTGGGCGCAGGCCAGGGGATCCTCCCCGGGGTGGTCGAGTTTACCCGCCGGAAGCTCCAGCATCAGCTCGTCCACAGCGGGCCGGTGCTGGCGCACGAGGGCCACAAAACCGCCCGCATCCACGGCCACCACTGCTGCCGCGCCGGGATGTTTCACTACCTCCCGTTGGGCAGGCGATCCATCGGGCAGGCGCACCCGCCATTGCTCCACCCGGATCAACGCGCCTTGAAAACGCGGTTCCCTGCCTATTATCTCCTCGCGTAGATCAGGGCGGCCATTGTCTTGGTATATCATACTTACAAAGATACGCCGCGCACGGCGCCCTCTCCTGCATATCTCCTATTAGATTTGGAAAGAGAGGCAGCAATTCCTATCTGGCACGCATTGACAAGTCCTAATGATTCGCGTACAATAATACTGATGTTTGTGTAGCTAATTTTGTCGGATTTTTTGCCGATGCCCTATAACAACGAGGAGGAACTCAGCCATGAAAAATCTATTCAACAAAGTATTCATTTCCCGGAGGGTGGTGGCCGCCCTACTTAGTGCGCTGCTGCTGGCGGCGCCCATCGGACCCCTGTACGCCGAGGACGTAGGAGGGGATTTTCTGCTGCCATGGGAGACCACGGCCGAGCAGCCCGCCATTTTGCTGCACTGGGTGGATGAGGGCGGCGACTGGGTATCAGCGTACGCCGCATATCAGGGGATGGCAAATGGTGTGCACACCTATTGGTTGCAAATCACCGATCCCTTTGTGCTGGAGCACCGCCTGGGTTCCATGGCCTACACTGTGACCCACCAGAACGAGGGCGATCTGTTTGAGCCGGATCCAACGGTGGGCATCAACTTTACCCACCAACTGGATGTGCCGGTGCTGATCACCAACCTAACGCAGTTACGCTCCTGGATACTGATTGTGTCCAGTATGCCCATGCCCGAGATGGAGCCGGAGCCCACGGAGGAGCCCGCACCCACCGAAGCGCCCGCGCCCACTGAAGCGCCTCCTACCGAAGCGCCTCCTACCGAAGCGCCTCCTACTGAAGCGCCTCCTACCGAAGCACCGCCCACTGAAGCGCCTCCGCCTGCCGACGATTCCCGCGCGCTGGACACCTCTTTTACCAGCTATGCCACAGTGCCCAGCAAGGCGAACCTGCGCGCCACCGCCGAGGTGATGAACACCAACGTGCTGGACGTGATCCCCGCCGGTGAGCTGGTGTATGTGGACGGCAAGATGGCCATCCCCGGCACGGAGCACGATTGGTACCGGGTAAATCGTATTACCGTGGACAATACCACCGGCTTTATGCGGGCGGATGTGCTGCAATTTGTCTCCGATCAGGAAGCGCAGCAAATTTTGGGCCCAAGCGCCCAAAGCGAACCGGAAGCTGCCACAGCCATGATCACACACCTTAGTTCCTCGGGCGAGGTTGAACCCGATTTTTATGAGGGTTTTGTGCTCACCCTGCCGCCCATTAGCGATCCCTACGGCACCCTGCCCCTGCAATCCATGCCGGGCGATAACAATCCCCAGGCCGTTTCCATGGGCGAACTGGGCCCGGATCTGCTCCTGCGGGTAGACGGCCAAACGGAGATCGACGGCGTGCTATGGTACCATGTATATTCGCCCTTTGCACCCAATGAATTCCAGGGCTGGGTGGCGGCTTCGAACTTGATGCCCATCAACGACGAGATGGCCGAGCCCTTTTTGCAAGCCCAGGTCACGCCCGCCCCCACCGCTCCGCCCGCCACACCGGTGCCCCTCGATCCCACGCCGGAGCCAGTGATCACACCTGAGCCAGTCGTAACCGCCTCGCCCACGCCTGAACCGGTGGTAACCCCTGAGCCGGTGATCACCCCTGAACCAGTCGTAACCCCTGAGCCGGTCATAACGCCCGCGCCCACGCCCCGGGAGGAGTTTCCCGCCCCCACCGAGGCTGGCCCGGTAGACCGCTACGGCTTTACCCTTGAAGGCAGCGTGAACCTGCGCAGGGATCCCAGCCAAACCTCCGACTCGGTGGATAGGCTCACCAGGGATACCAAGGTATGGGTTTCCGAAGCGATAGTCAATACCAGGGGCGAATTATGGTACAAAGTAACGGCCATGCGCGACAACGGCGGCCGGGCCAACAGCGGCTATGTTATGGCAGGTTTGGTATCCCTGATGAACAACCAGGAGCAAGCCGCGTATATCGACGCGGTGAACCCCAACACACCGCCCACCCACGCGCCAACCCCAACCCCCGCACCAACGCCCACCCCCACCCCCCCCCCCCCCACCCCTCCCCCCCCCACCCCCCCCCCCCTCCCCCCCCCACCCCCCCCCACCACCCCCCCCAC
>WQXF01000012.1 GCA_009784985.1 Clostridia bacterium
AAGCCCGTCTGTATTTTTCCGAGCCGGTGCGCGCGTAGGCCCACACCAGCACGGAACCGGCCATGATATCGTCCAGGCTGATTCCACTGAAGCCCAGCACGGAGCCGTCCTCTTGGGCGTGCTGGTCGCAATAGGCCATCACATAATCCAAATAGGCGGTATTGCCGGTTTTTTCGAACAGGCGGATGAAGCCCCAAAGCAAAAACCCTTGCGGGTAACACCAGGAGCGATAGGGGAAATCGTTGGCCGTTGGGTACCGACGCAAAATGGTTTGGGCGAGGAGTTCGGCATAGTTTGTTTCTGAAAGTGTTTTCATTGAGAATCGCCTCATTTCTGTATATTTATTATAACATTCCTGTTGCGGATGGGCAAGGGGCTTGACTTTATTCGCATCCCAAGGTACGATAAGCATGCAAACGTTTGAACGGAGGGTGTTTTATGATCACACTCTTTAACGTACACCCCTGGCGGCTTACGCAAACCGAGCTGTGCCCTGAACACATGCGCCTGGCCGAGAGCATTACCTCCATCGGCAATGGCCTGATGGGCATGCGCGGCAATTTTGAGGAGACCTATACCGGCGACACCCATCGCGGCTCTTATTTGGCCGGTGTGTGGTTCCCGGACAAAACCCGGGTGGGCTGGTGGAAAAACGGCTACCCCAACTACTTTGGCAAGGTGATCAACGCCATGAACCTGATTTCCTTGCGGGTGACGGTAAACGATACGGAAATCGACCTGGCCGCCCTGCCGGTGCTCCGTTTTGAGCGGACGCTGGATATGCGCACGGGCGTATTATTCCGCAAGGCCGTTGTACAGCTCCCCCAAGGGGAAGTAGAGATTCAAACCGAACGTTTTGTGTCCATCGCCAGGCGGGAAGTGCTGGCGATCCAATACACGGTGACCCCACAGTTTGATTGTACGATACGATTGTTGCCCGCATTGGATGCCGACGTACACAACCTGGACAGCAATTACGACGAGACCTTTTGGGACTTTGCCGGTGAAGGGCAGCAGGGCGATGTATTCCATGTGTCCGCCCGCACCAAGGAGAACCCCTTTGATGCGCCCCGCTTTACCGTGGCTGCGGCTATGATCAGCGATGCGCCTGGGATGGAGCCGCAACCCGGCGAGATCCGCCCCGGTTACGTTTGCCGCCCGTACACGGCCTGTGTGCGCGCCGGTGAAAGCGCGGCAATCCACAAATACGTGGCCGTAGCCACCAGCCGCGATCATGCCGAAGACGCATTGGCCCAAACCGCTTGCAATACCGTGATGGGCGCCCAAGCCGCCGGTTACGCCACGCTCCGGGGCGAACACGAGGCCGCCTGGCTGGAACGCTGGGCCCGTGCCGATGTGACCATCGACGGAGACGACGCGGCCCAGCAGGGCATCCGTTTTAATATCTTTCAGCTATTTTCTACGTATTATGGCGAGGATTCCCGGCTCAACATCGGCCCCAAGGGATTCACCGGCGAAAAGTACGGCGGCGCTACCTACTGGGATACCGAGGCCTACTGCCTGCCCATGTACCTGGCCATCGCCGGGCAAGAGACCGCCCGCGATCTACTAAAGTATCGCCACTCCCAGTTGGAGGGCGCGTATTTTAATGCGCGCCAGCAGGGATTGCCCGGCGCGCTCTATCCCATGGTAACCTTTACCGGCGTGGAGTGCCACAACGAGTGGGAGATCACCTTTGAAGAGATACATCGCAATGCCGCCATCGCTTTTGCCATCCATCAATATGTGCGCTATACCGGCGATGCCGAGTATTTGCGCACCTACGGGCTGGAGGTGCTGGCTGCTATCGCGGAATTCTGGGCGGGCCGGGTGCACGAGCATAAGGCAAAAAACTGCTTTATGATCCACGGCGTTACCGGCCCCAACGAGTACGAAAACAACGTAAACAACAACTGGTATACCAACCGCATGGCCATGTGGTGCCTAGAATATACCATAGAAGCGGCTGCGCTGGCGGACGAGCGGCGCCGGGCCGCCCTGGGCCTGGATGCCGCTACCCTAGCCCACTATGCCGATATCGCCGCCCGTATGTACCTGCCCCACGACGCCGAGCTCGATATCATCGTACAGCACGACACCTTCTTGGATAAGGATCTGATGCCCGCCTCGGCCATCCCTCTCGAAGAGCGGCCCATCTGCCAGCATTGGTCCTGGGATCGCATTTTGCGCAGTTGTTTTATCAAGCAGGCCGATGTATTGCAGGGCCTGTACTTCCTGGGCCACGTATATGATCTGGACACCAAGCGCCGCAACTTTGCCTTTTACGAGCCTATGACGGTACACGAATCCAGCCTGTCGCCCTGTGTGCACAGCATACTCGCCGCCGAGATCGGCGAGCACAACAAAGCCGTGGAAATGTACCAGCGCACCGCCCGCCTGGATTTAGATAACATCAACAACGACACGGAAGACGGCCTGCACATCACCTCCATGGCCGGAAGCTGGCTGTCCATCGCCCAGGGTTTTGCGGGCATGCGCATTACGGAAGAACAAGGCCTGGCCTTTGCCCCCTTCCTGCCGGATTGTTGGCAGGGCTATGCGTTCACCATCGTGTACCGTGGCCGCCGCTTGCGCATCGAGGTAACTCAAAAAGCCGTGACTCTCATTCTGCTGGACGGGCAACCGCTGGAAGTATCGCTTTGGGGCAAAAAGGTGCAAGTGGATGGGTCGATATCGGTTCACTATTCCTCGTCCAAGTGATCCAGCCCCGCATGAATGATATCGCCGGGGTGCTGATCCGCCAGCGCGTAGTAAACGGCCTTGCCTGCGCGGCGGCTGGTGACCAGGCGCATTTGGCGCAGGTATTTTAGTTGGTGCGATATGGACGATTGGCTCATGCCCAGGGTTGCCGAAAGGTCGCATACGCACATTTCCGATAGGCTTAGGGCGTGCAGGATGCCTAGGCGGGTGCCGTCGGCCATGGCTTTAAAAAACTCGGCCAGCCGCTCCCGCCGGGGCTGGGAGAGCAGATCGGCCCGCACGGCGCGCACCACATCTTCGTGGATTAGGTTTACGTCGCAAAGGTCGTTGTTGTCTTGCATCATGGGATCAAAAAACCCTCTTTCTGCGTTCTATCCATAGTATACCATACATACGTGGGATGAAGCGAGGAAAGTGGGGAGAAAGAATGGGTTTATCTTCCTCGAAGCGCAAGTGGGCGGGGCCGGTGCTTGTGACAATTGTGTGCGCGGTTTTGCTTGCCGTGGCCGCTTTTCGTGGTTTGCCGACTGTAAAAATTATGGACATCGATGAAGATGCGGAATTTGAAGAAGATGTAGAAATCATTGATGTGTTGGAAGGCCGCGCCGGTTTGGCTGATTACTTTGCACAGCATGAAGCATGGGGTTCCCACATTTCCAGAGAGGCTCACGCGATGCTGGAGAACCAGCGGCCCCTGGCTGTGTATGAGTTCGGCGATCTGATTTTTACCGTAGCCGAAGTGGTGGCCGATGAGATACAGTTTTTTGTGAATGTCATCGTGGAACTAAAGCCCGGCTTGCCCGGTATGGTGCTGGAATCCCCTTACTGGCCGGCAGAAGAGGGGCCATACTTCTTTCCTGAAAGCGGAAAAGGCGCCCCGGTTTATTACATTGGGGTAGATGGCGGCGGGACTGCCCAATTTGTTGTGCCCAACGCCGACGGTTCGATTTCCTGGATGGAGATGTGCAGGCATGCCATTTATTCCGAAGGCATGCCCCCTTCAGGAGTGATGCCGCTGTTTGTGAACGTGCTCAAAGACCCACCTGCGGCCACGGATGGCCCACTGGACTGGACAGAAGCCAAATACGATTACACCGCACACATCGCACCTGATATCGAAACCAAGCAGATGACCGGCGAAACTCAGGGCGAATGGCTTCATATCGAATCTCTCACGCTACGGCGCACGCCCATTACCACCTACTGCACGGCAGTATTTTCATTGCCCGACGGCATGGGAAATCATGAGCGGGCTGCTAGGCTGGGTTTTTTGTTGCTAGATGCGGAGGGCAAGACATATCCTGTGGGCTTCTACGGCAATTACCATGTCCATTGGCTGGATGGCGATCGCTACAGGGTAACGAACCAGTGGGATGTACAAACCCTGCCCGACGCCGTTACCGTACAGGTGGTCAACCGCCATGGAGGCGGGGTGCTGGGTCAGGCAAAAAACATACCGCTGCACTAATGTTTGGGGGTGTTATCATGCCCGAAAAATCCATCAAACTCCTCGCCACCGGCGGTACCATCGCCGCCGCGGGCGAAGACGGGCTGGCCCCGGCCCTGGGCGCCAGTGATTTGCTGTCCTACCTGCCGGGGCTGGAGCAACTTTGCCATGTGGACGCCCAGGATATCCTGGCCCTGGACAGCTCCAACATACAGCCCGAGGAGTGGCGCGTGATCGCTCATGCCGCATACAATGCCTTGCAGGATCACGACGGCGTGGTGATCACCCACGGCACAGATACCCTGGCGTATACCGCCGCCATGCTTTCGTTTATGCTGCGCGGCCTGCAAAAGCCGGTGATCCTTACGGGCTCCCAGTTGCCTATCGCTCATCTGGCGGGCGATGGCCGCGGCAACCTGGCCGACGCTTTTACCACCGCGCTCACCGGCCAGCCGGGGGTGTACGTGGTGTTTAACCACAAGATCATGCTGGGTACCAGAGCCACAAAACTGCGCGCCATCAGCTTTGACGCCTTCGAGAGCGTCAACCGCCCCCTGGCGGGTGTGTTGGATGCACGGGGCGCCCACTGGGTCAACCCCCAGCCCATCACCGGCGAAACTGCTCTCCAATCCGATCTAAACGACGCGGTATGCCTCATCAAGCTGATCCCCGGCACCCGGCCCGCGTTGCTGGATGGGCTGGGTGACTTGGGCTATCGTGGGGTGGTGATCGAGGCCTTTGGTGTGGGCGGGCTGCACCACCTGCGCCGCAACCTAACCGATAGCCTGGGCGTGCTGCGGGATCGTGGGATTGCCGTGGTGGTCACCACCCAATGCCTGTACGACAGCACCGACCTTTCCCTTTACGCCGTGGGCAAGCAGTTGGGCGACCGGGGAGTGATTCCCGCCCATGACATGACCACCGAGGCCGCCGTCACCAAGCTCATGTGGGTGTTGGGGCAAACCGAAGACATCGAAACAGTGGCCGCGCGTATGCAACAGGATTATTGCGGAGAGATTGGCCATGATAACACGTAGGAGGAATGAACCATGTGGGATATCGTAATTGTGGGCGGCGGGCCTGCGGGGCTTTCGGCTGCCATCAACGCCCGCCAGCGGGATCGTAGTGCGTTGGTGCTGGCTGGGCCATCCAAAAAAGGCTGGCTGCACCGTGCCGAGCGCATCGACAACTACCCCGGCCTGTACGGGGTGACCGGTGCAAAACTGTTGGAGACGCTGCACAGCCAGGCCCAGGATATGCGCGCCGACTTCCGGGAGGGGTTGGTGCGGCAGATTATGCCTGCGGGCAGTTCCTTTTCCCTTGCTTTGGACGACGATTTGATCGAAGCCCGGCGGGTGATCCTGGCCACCGGCGCCAACCAGCCTGCCCTGCTGCCCGGCGAGGAAAAGCTGCTGGGCCGGGGCGTGAGCTATTGCGCTACTTGCGACGGCATGCTGTACCGGGGCAAGCGGGTGGGCGTGCTGGGCGCCAGCGCCAACGCTGCGGAAGAGGCCGGTTTTCTGGCCGGTTTGTGTGAAGAAGTATTGTTTTTTGGCAAGGACAGCCCCCAATTGGATTCCCGTGTCAAACGTATGAAGGGCAAAGTCGCCGCCGTGCTGGGGGAAGACCGGGTCACCGGCGTTGCCGTGGGCAAGGAGGAGCACCCGCTGGACGGCCTGTTTATCCTACGGGATGCCATGGCCCTGGCGGCCCTGTTGCCCGGCCTGGATCACGATGGTCCCTTTATCCGGGTGGACCGGCAGATGCGCACCAGCATATCCGGCGTGTTTGCTGCCGGGGACTGCACCGGAACCCCGCTGCAAATTGCTAAGGCCGTGGGGGAAGGGTGTGTGGCTGCCCTCACAGCGGCTGAAAAATAACAATGCCAAGGAGGAACTTTGATGATTCAGTACAAAACCGAAAAACTTTTCCCATGGCTGTATCGCATTCATGACCCGCTCAACGTGTACTTTTACCTGATTGTTGGCCACAACAAAGCCCTGCTGTTTGATACGGGGCACGGCGTGGGCAATATCCCCGAAACAATCAAGGCCATCACAACAAAACCTTACACTGTGGTGCTCGGCCATGGCCATATCGACCATGCCAACGGCGCTTATCAATTTGACGAGGTGTATTTGCATGAGGGCGATTTTGAACTGAGCCGGTTGCATTGCTCGCCGGAATTTCGCGGCGGCGTGGCAGATGATATAGAAAAAAAAGGATTACAATTGGATGCTGACCCGGCTGTTTGGCGCGAGGCTGGAAGCGGCAATCTAAAAAAGCTAAACCCCGGCACGGTGTTTGACCTGGGCGGCCTCCATGTAGAGGTTGTGGATATGGCGGGGCATACAGCCGGTTCCATCGGGCTGCTGGTCACAGAAAAACGCGTGCTGCTCAACAGCGATTCCGCCAACAGCCACTCCTGGATGTTCCTGGAGGAAACGCTGCCCATACCCCAATATATCGCAATGCTTGAGCGTGTTATGGAGTTGGAGTTTGATGTGTTTTATACGGCCCATAACGAAGAGCCTTTTCCCAAGTCGGACTTCCTACGATATATTCGTGTAGCAAAAAACGCATCCATCGAAAAAGCAGAACCCTACCCTGTCTTTCCCGAATTAAAGCCACATATGTACACTGAGGACGGCGTTTCGATTGTTTTTAGTGAGCGGACATTGCATGGTTAAAGCCAATAAGCGTTGGAATTTGCGTCCTTATGCTCTTTGTCCCGGCACATGACCCGTATATACTTTTCGTTGCCGTTGAGCGGAAACTCCGCTTCGGTTAGCGCTTCCCCTTTTTGGATGTGACATCGCCTGCCGTCGGTATACACGACGATGAGGCATACCTTGGAGCACTTTACGCCCAGGATGTTGCCGTGCAGGGAGATTTGGTATATCTCCGGGCCTTGGCTTGCGTAAAAATCGCCCTGCCTGAGCGAAGCGAAAATATTGCTATAGGTCAAGCTGTTGCCGTTGATCATCACAAATCCCCCAAAGGAATCGCCGGAGGAATCAACCTGGGGATCTGGGGAGGGTGCGTTGTGGTTATCGTCGGTGGACAGGCAGTAGATTTTATTTTGGCAGCGTAGCATTTCATCGTACACCTGGGGGTTGTATCCGTAATATCCGTCTTTCACTTCGCAGCCGTGATTGTAAATCTCCATAGCGAAACATCCCTTTAGTCCGCTGTAATCCGCATAGGTTTGCAAAGACCAATAGGGATGATTGTAGGATACCAAATAGCCCTCGCCGACTCTATCGCTGATGTATTGGTTGATGGCGGCCAAATCATCATACGCCATGTCCATAGGCGCCGGGGTTTGCGTTGCGTTGGGATCAGGAGAGTATAAATTGAAATGATAGACCCTGTGTTTTCCGGAGGGCTCGCCGGGGAGATCCTCCGTAACCCCAAGTTCGCAGGCGTTGATCGCCAGAAACCCGTCGCCACTTAAGTAGGAATGGTTTTGGAGTATGTCGTGGTCTGTAAAGGCGACGACGCTATATCCTTTTGCCTTGTACATTGCTTTGATCTGCCGGGGCGTGCGCGTACCGTCGGAAATGGTGGTATGGCAATGCAGGTTGGCTTTGTATACGTTCGCGTTGCTCTTGAATAAATACCGCTTCACAAGCCCACCCCCAGCATTACATATCCGAAAAGAAGGGTTCGTCTGTTTCTGTATAACGCAACGTGCCAAAGGAATCAAAGGACAGGGCAATGGGCGTGGCGTCCACGTATTTTAGGATGTCGTCTAGCCGCACGCTGTCGGCAAAGGCGGCAAATGAAAAGCTGACGCCCGCTTTTTTGGCGCGGCCGGTGCGGCCTATCCGGTGCAGGTAATATTCCTTTTTATCGGGCAGGTCAAAGTTCATCACGGCCTCTACGTCGTCCACGTCGATGCCCCGGGCCGCAACGTCGGTGGCGATGAGTATCTCAAACCGGCCCTTGCGGAAGGCGGCCATCACCCGGTCCCGCTGAGATTGGCGGATGTCGCCGTGGAGGCAATCGGCGCTGTACCCGGCTTTTTGCAGGCGGGCGCACAGCCGTCCCGTCATATCCTTGGTATTACAAAACACCATCACACGCTTGTATTGGTCGCTATCCAGCAGGTAGAGCAGGTGGTCGTACTTCCTGGTGCGATCCGAATCGATCACGTACTGGGTGATGTCGGGTTTGGATTCCTCGGTGGCCGCGATCAGTATCTCCACGGGGTTCTGCTGATATTTCCAGGCGATGGTCATCACATCCGGATTGGTGGTGGCACTGAACATCACCAGCTGGCGGCCCGTGGGCGTGGATTCGATGATGCGGCATACATCCTTTACGAAGCCCATTTTCAGCATTTCGTCAGCCTCGTCCAGCACCATGGTGTGCACGGCAGCCAGCGACAGGTTGCCCCGCTGCATATGATCCAGCAACCGCCCCGGCGTGGCCACCAGGATTTGCGGCTTGCGCCTGAGCTGGGCGATTTGTTTGTTCATGTTTTGGCCGCCGTAAATCACCGCGATTTTGATCTCGGGGATAAATTTTGCCAGATGGGTGAGCTCGTCGGCAATCTGCTGGGCTAGCTCCCGGGTAGGGCAAAGCACCAGCTCTTGCACCCGGGGGTCGGAAAGGCTGATGTACTCCAGCATGGGTATGCCAAAGGCGCAGGTTTTGCCCGTGCCGGTGGGTGCGATGCCTATGATGTCCTCGCCCGCCATCATGCGTGGAATGCAGGCCTGCTGCACCGGCGTAACGTTAGAAAATCCCATTTGCGCCACGGCGCGCAGCACGTCTTTGCTGATGTCCAGCTCGGCAAAGGCCTCGGGAATAGGTGCGGACTTGTGAATTGGTTTGGAGGGCAAGGGAAGTCTCCTTTATTGTGTTTCTATGTGTAGTATTTACTATGTTGCATTGTATCACGCCGGGGCATAAAACAGCAAGGGTTTGGGTGCGCAAAAAAGACACTCACGATGAGTGCTGGTTGGTTCACCCGACCAAGGGATTGTAGGGCGCGGCCACTGGATGCGCCGCCGTATTGCGTGAAAGCCGCGTTGTTTTGAGCGAATCACGGCGCGTCGGGTCCCGCGCCCTACAATTGATTCGCATCGCATTATTCTTTTTTGCCCCAGCCGCACAACAATCCGCCAACTACCATTTCGGTTGAATCGTTTTTTGTAATTACCACCGGCTTCCATTGCCTGCAACCTTCGCAAAATACCGGCCCGGTGGACATTTCCAGCGCCTCCATGATTCCCTTATATTCCCATATTGCCTTGTAGCACTTGTAGCAAAGTGCAATCATGATAAAAAGCCCCCTCCAAATTATTCTTTAAGAGTATGATACCTCTTTGGATCGGTTATGTAAACCTCTAAGGCGTAATATTATTCTTTAGGGGTGGGTTTAGTGTATGATATCATGCTCATAAAAAATGAAATTGGTGGACGGCTCAGAACTTGTCGCCTGGCGAAGGGTATGACGCAAGAGCGGTTGTCCGAAAAAGTTGGAATTGAAACGCAAAGCCTTTCTAATATCGAATGCGGCACGCGTTTTTTCAGCATTGATGTACTCTTAAAGATTATGGACGTGCTGGACGTAAGCGCTGACTATATACTTGCAGGTAAACATAATGTAAAAAACCCAATTACTAAAGCGCTAGAAAAAATGACTCCGAAGAATGCCGCTAGAATGGAGCAAATCATCCTGCTGTTTCAGGAGGCAATAAACGAAAAATAACCCTTGTGGCCTCGTATCACCCAAAAAGAGTTTTTGATGAAATCTCTACCAGATATAGCGTTGCGCTCCTTTTTGTGGTACAATCAGGAGGGGATAACCCGGATTATCCAAACAAAGGGAGTGCAGCGCGTATGGTGCACAGAAAACGGGAAGCGGATCGCCGGTGCGCGATCCATGGAATTCGGCGGGCGCTGGTTGCAATTTTTGTTTTGCTGCTTGTGGCGTACCTTGTGCCTGCCCTTGCCGCCGAAGGCGACGCGGTGTTCCTGTTTCCCTTTGAGGGATTCCGTTTTGAAGCCCCCCAAGGCGCGCGGGTGCTTACCCAGCATAATTTAGGCGAGCATGCAAGTTTCCTGGCCGGTTTTGGTACGGATGAAGCGGCGGTGCTGGCTGCTATGCAAAGCAATAATGTGATCATGGAAGTATTCCCTGCCGAGGGCGGCCAGATTGAGCTAACCATGGCCGGGGCGGAAGGTATTACCGACAAGTCCTCGCCGCGGATAGATGATCAGGTGCGCAATGCGCTGCTGGTGGCTTATGTCAACATGCCGCGCTACCGGGAGGTGGCTTTCTCCGAGGAGCAGCCCAACTGGTTGCGCATGGTGTTCTCCACGCAGCAGGGCGGCCTGCCGGTGTTTACATTAAGATATATCACCGTGGCCCATGGGCAGCAATACTTGTTTTCCAGCGTGCTGATCGGGCGTGAGCCCCAGGAGGCCGACGACGCGTTGGTGCTGGATGTGATCCGGCGGATCTCATTCCTTGTGGCCCCGGCTACGCCCATGCCTACACCCACGACCGAGCCCACAGCGGTGCCCACCTTTACGCCCAGGCCCACCCCCGGCACCGCTCAGCAGCCCCGGCAGGTATCAGACGGGGAACTGCTCTTGTCCGTAGATGCGCCCCCGGCATGGACCGACCGCGCTGCGCTCACCATCACCGGCATGGTGGATCCCAAGGCCAGGGTGTATATGCTGCTGAACGGGCAGCAGCTAAGCGAGGCCAAGGTGCGCGCCAACGGCGCATTTACCGTTACCGGCACGCTGCCTCAAAACGGCGATTATGAGGTAACGATTGAGGCCAGAATGCGGGGTGGCGCAACCGCTTCGCAAACCTATGCGGTGCGCATGGAAGCCCCCAAGCTATGGCTCCACATTACCGAACCCACCGACATTGTGACCCGCGGGGATGGCATGGTAAGGGGCAAAACCGAACCGGGCGCCCGCATCGACATCCGGGGGGCCATGTCGGGCAATGTACGCGCTAATACCAGGGGCGATTTCAGCTTCCGCATCAAACTGCCCAGGGAAGGGATATACACCTACGAGCTCACCGTATCCCTTAGGGGATATGATCCTTACAAAACTACTTTTGCCGTGGTGCGGGAGTTTACCAGAAAGGAAGCCTTGGATGCTTTCCGCAAGGCGCTGGTGCCCGTGGATTACACAAGGTTGCTAAGGGATCCTGAGGCGTTTGAAGGCAAGCGCGCCAGCTATCGCGTGCGGGTGGCCGCCATCGGCGATATGGACGGGAGGCCCTGCTTGCTGCTGCAAGTACGGCAAAAGTCCGGTTGGGGCCAACCCATGTGGGCATTGTGCGAGGGCGCGCCTCCTTACGGCGTGGGCGACGCATTCCTGGCCTATGTGCAATTTAATGGCCAGATGGCGCCTTATACCGATCCCGAAGGCGCCACAACGATGGTGCCGGTGGCGGACTTGCGGTTCTACTCCGATTAGCGCAAAGGGGGCAATAGCGCATGAGAAAAGTGTTTATCAGCGCACTTGTTCTTTTGACGGCGCTGGGGTGTTTCGTGATGTTTCCCGCAGCCGCTCAGGTGATCGAGTTGGATTCGGTGCATGCGCGGCTCAGTTTTCCCGACCCCTGGCTGGTGGTGACGCCAGCCTCCCTGCCGGTGTATGCGGGTTTGCTCCGGGAGGCCGGTTTGGATCCGGAGGCCATGGAGGCCCGGTTTATCCAAGATGGGGTGGTGGCCGAGGGCTGGGCCGAAACCTTTGACGACAGCTATCGCCTGATGGTGCGGGAGGATGAGCGGAGCGCGGCGATATTTGACATCGGCCGTGCCACCGCCGGGGATCGCAGAGCCATCGCCAATGCCTTTACCTCCGCCAGGGACAATAACTTACGATACCAAGTAGCGGAATGGAACAGGGCGGGCGACCTTGGCTGGGCGCTCTTTTTGCGCTATAATGTGATGGAGGGCGGAGAAATCATTGGGCGCGGCGTGCAGTATTTTACCATCCGCAACGGGAAAAACTACATCTTGGATTGGCAGTTGGGTGCCCGGCGGGTTACCAATAGGGACATCGCCCGTTTAAAAGAGAAACTCGACGGGTTGTCCTTTACCGAAGGGCTGGACATTCCAACTCCCATGGCGCGCCTGGAGGTGACCGGCGGCATGCCCACTGAAACCGGCGTGGGTGAGGTGCGTTTGCAGGGTTTCACCGAACCGGAGGCTGGCCTGCTGCTCACCCGCAGCGTGGGGCAGGAGCAAGTTACCGTAACTGTGGGCGCGGCCAACCGCAGGGGCGATTTTATCCTGGATTTTGCCCTGGCCGCCCAGGGCGAATACGATCTGACGTTAACCGCCAGCAAGGACGGTTACGTGGAAACATCGGTGAGCGGCAAGCTCTTGTATCAGTCCGGCTGGCTGGCGGTAACCATCGATCATGTGCCGGGCGCGGTGCACGAGCAGGCGTTTTACAGGCTGTCCGGCACCGCGCCTACAGGTACCGAATTGCAGATACTCATCGGCAACCGCCCCGCCGTCCATCGCAAGACGGGCAACGACGGGCGCTTTAGTTTGGAGATCGATACCAGCCTGCCGGGCGAGTACAGCGTCCTGCTCATCGCCACCCTGCGGGGTTTTAACGAGCGGCGCATCTCCATCGAATTCACCCGCGTGGCCTCCGCCCAGGAAGAGCGGGACGCCCTGAAGGCCATGGCAACCAGGGCCACATATGCCCAAGTGCTGCGCAATCCCGAAGCCTTTGTGGGTGAGGTGATGACCTTTACCGGGGATGTGGTGGAGGTTAGCCCCGGCGTGGGGGTATGGTTTATCCGCCTGGATGTGTCCCGCACCCGGAACGATGTATGGCCCATGGTGCTGGTATGCGATGAGGACCCCGAGCTTTTTGTGGGCGCGCGGATCACCTTCTATGCCCGCGCCAACTCGCCCTTTGTGGAGCAAGACACCAACGGGAACGAGATCACGGTACCGGCGCTGTCATTGCTATGGATTGAATGATATCGAATGATATTTAATTGGAGGAACTCGAATGAGCGCGGCCCATTACGCCATCTTTGTGGATTTGGAAAACTGCGGGGCCAAGGTGGCCACACTGAATACCATCATCGAAAAGGTAAAGATCCGCGGCGACATACTGCTGGGTAAGGTGTACGGTTACACCGATCAGTATGCTGACCTAAAAGAGGTGCTGCTGAGCAACACCTTTAACGTAGTTCCTTCGTTGCGTTTTGGTCGCAACCAAAAGAACAACCTGGACATCCAGCTGGTGATCGACGCCCTGGACGTGGCTTACAAAAACGAATTGATCGACAGCTTTTGCATTGTGTCCGGCGACAGCGACTATACGCCCCTGGTGGGCAAGCTGAAGTCCATGGGCAAGTTTGTGCTGGGCATCTCCCGATCCGAGGCGGCCAGCGGCATTTTTATCAACGCGTGCAACGAGTTTCAATTCTTGGAGTCGGTGACCCATACCAAAGCGCCCTCCCCTAAAAAGAGCGGCATGGACGACTCCCTTACCGACACCGAGGTCAACAAGCTAATCCAAACCATTTTGGAAGAGCGGGTGGACGACGGGGAGATACTGGCCTCAGAGCTCAAAAACGTGCTGCTGCGCCTGCGCCCCGAGTTTAACGAAAAGGCGCTGGGGTATTCCAGCTTCAGCAAGATGCTGGCCGGGCTGGAACAACGGTTTGCTACTTTTTCTGTTACCAGCGACAGCTACAATGTGATCATCCGCCTGTTACATGAAGACAGCGCCGCCCGCCACATCACAAAGGACAATTATGTAGAGGCCTTCTCCGCCCAGCTCAACGCCTATAAAGAGAGCGGGTTCGACCGCGTGAATCCCTCCCTCTTGAAGGCTGCCATTCAAAACCAATACCCCAACTACACCGAACGTGTCGTGGGCTTTAAGCGTTTTTCTGACCTGCTGCGCAGTTTGGAGAAGGCGGGTTTGCTGGAGATTGAAATGGATGAGCAGAGGAGTATGTTGATAAAAATAATGGAAAATTGAAGTAGGGCGCGACGCCCTCGGCGCGCCGTGATTCGCTCAAAAAAACGCATCATTGACGCAATACAACGGCGCGTCGGGTCGCCGCGCCCTACAACCGGCAAACCCATCGTTCCTGTAGGGGCGGATTCCATATCCGCCCGAAGCATGGTGTTCAGCGCGGATGCATTCGGGGCGGGCGAAAATGGATTTCGCCCCTACATGGCTTCCTGCCTTGATCACTTCAACCCTTGATTCGCCTTGGAAAGTTGAAAATAAAAAACGGCCGGGCAATAGCGCCCTGCCGTTTCTTTATTTTCGACTTTCCACTTTCCATTTTCAATTGATCGCAGCCTGAAAGGCCGTAATAAACTCCGGGCAACTCCAAGAGCCGCAGGCCGAGAATGTGTTTTGCGATACCAGCAACTGCAACACCAGCCCGCTGTTTAGCTCAATATTGAGCGCCTCTTTGGAGCGGGTGACATCGTTGCCCTTAAACACCGCGTTGTCCAGCAGCGTGTTGATCAGTGCGTTGGCGGTTGCGGAGTCGGTGATCTTGCCCACGCCGGAAAGGTCAAGGGATTTTACCTTGCCTCGTACGTCCAGAACACTTTCTAAAGAGCCGCCACTGGGGCCGTATCCGCTGTAGGTGAAGCGTTGGAACAGGCGCATGTTGCCGCCTACTTCGGCAGCCACAGCCGTTTTGGGGGAGAGGCCGGACACCGCGTATACCGTGGCGCCGTCATCGGCGGCGTTGGAGATCAGGCCAAACCAGGCGCTGGAATCGGCCTGGGAGGGATCGCTCACATGGGACACGCTGCCCAGGGCATTGCCCAAAGCGCTACTGCCAAGAGAGCCCGGCTGGCTCAGCATGCGGTACGCGCCTCCGTCGAAGCCTATCAGCGAGAAGTTGCCCGCATCCCCGGTAAACAGCGAACGGAAGGTGGACGCACTGCCGCTGCCGATGGTTAGGCTGCCGCCGGGTACGTCGGCCAGCAGGATGGGTGCATCGGTGGGAAAATGATTCTCTAAAAGGTTCTCTAAAGAATCTTCATTTTCGCCCGCCGCATGGATTTCGATGGGCACGGTGCCCGGATCCGAAGGCGCGGATACCAATGCGGCTACGCCTATTACCAAGGCCACTGCCCCCGCGCAGGCCACAGCGGCGAATCGCGGCCACATCTGCGGCAAAGCAGGCCGTCGCGCGTCAAGAATTCGGGCGCGTAGCTCAGCGCCGACCCGCAGCCCATCAAGCATCTCGGGCGCGACTACCGGCAGATCGGTTATTTTCCTTTTCATTGCGCCTCATCTCCTTTCAGCATGGTCTCCAGCTTTTTTCTGGCCCGGGAGAGCCGACTGGAGATGGTGCCCTCGGGCACATCCAGCATGGCGGCGATCTCCACGATACCATAGCCTTGGTAGTAGTGCAGCAGCACAACCTCTTTAAACGCGGGGGAGAGCATGTGCACTGTTTCCATCAGCTCGCTTTTTTCAGTATATTCGGCAATATCGTCGTTGGCAGGAATAGATTCAAACGGGGACCCCAACACCACGCGTTTGACCCAAGCCGCGCGCCAAAGATCCCTGCATCGGTTTAACGCCACCTTGAGCAGCCACGCTTTTTCGTGGCCCGGCTGAATCTGGGGCCCCTTGGTGAGCAGGCGGATAAACACATCCTGGCAAACGTCTTCGGCTTGCTGGCGGTCGTTCAAGTAAAAGTACGATACCCTGAGCACGTCGTTGGCATAGTGTTCGTACAGCCGCTCAAACTGCGCACGGCGATCAAACCCCTGATCCGGCGCTTCCGGTGAGCTGATCACCCGGCTACACCACCTTCTCGCTTAATTAACGAAGCAAGGGAAAGCTTTCTTCCCGTATCACGAATCATTGATGCTCTCCTGTATCATCTGTGGCACGGTGCGCTCTGCGTGGGGGCGGTTTGGATCGTACTTGCCCCAGTACACGGCCTCTTCTTTATACCGTGTAACCGGCCTTTTTGTTTCGGCAGGATAGCCGAAATACACGATGTTCACCAAATCAACGCCCTGTGGGACGCATAGGTATTCGCGCACCTTTTCCCGGTCAAAATCGCCGATCCACAGGGAACCCAGCCCCATCTCTACGGCGGCAAGCATCATGTTTTCGATGGCGGCGGCGCAGTCGATCTGCCAGCCGTTGCCTTCCCAGGGCACATACTCGGTGCGCGCACACACCACCATGGCCATGGGCGCGTTAAATTGCCCGCCACGGACGAAAACTTTCATTTCCTCCAACTCCGCGGGGTTGTCCACAACCACAAACTCCCATGGCTGCAGGTTGCAGGCCGAAGGCGCCGCCATGGCCGCCTGGAGCAGCAACTCTACTTTTTCGCGCTCCACGGGCTTGTTGTCAACGTAGTGGCGGATGCTGCGCCGGGCCAGGATGTTGTCCATGATTGCGCCCACGTCATCATTTCCTTTCGTGAGGGATGAGGACATTATACCATGCGTGGCGAGGAAAAGCGATTTACTTTTTCAGCCCAACAGCGCCTCCCCCATCGGATCATGCCGAGCCATATTGCGCTCCACAACCGCCGCCCCCGCGTTGGCGTAGCAGTACGCACAACGATGGGCGCAACAGTTGTACGCTCCAATATCCACGCTGGGTGCGCAACCGCAGGCCGGGCGTTGGTTGGGGTCAGGCTTGGTGTCCGATGTTTTGCCGCCCAGAAGCGTTGCATCCACGCAACGTGCCCGCACGATGCCATAGACCGATAAATCTAACGGTTCGGCGCAGGTTGCGATGCGCAGCCCATGGGCCTGGGTGATGGCTGCCAGTTGGGGCGCCAGCTCCAGTATCTCCTGCTGTGAGGGGCAGCGTGCGCCCAAGGTGGCCATGCGCCGCCGGGTCTTGGCGTAATCATCCAGAAAGCTGATGGTCACCTGCCTGGTTGCGCTGCTTAAGGCTCCGGCCAGCTTTTCCATATGATCCACATGGAATTCTGCCGGATACCTGTCGCTGAGCAGTATGGGGTCATACCGCCAGATCACACGCTCTGGGCCGATGGCGTCTGCCCAGCGAAACAGCGTATCCACCCGCTCTTGTAGCGGTGGCAAGCCGGGTTCCACTTCGTATCCATAGGCGTTGAGGGTGAACTGCAGATAATAGGGGTAATCGCTCAGCACATCCAGCGCACTTAGCAGTGGGCGCGGATTTTTGCTCCACAGCACCAGCCCGTCCACCTGATCGGGCAACAGGGGAACGCGGCGCACTTGGCGTGGATTCATGGGATTGACGGCCAGGGCGAATCCCTCGCGCAGCCGTGTGGTGAACCACTCACCATAGAATGCGGGAATATCGGTGCGCCGGGAAACGCTGATGATCATGCTACACCTCGCAGGATTTTGATGGCGCGCGTCGAACAAAACCTTGTTTCCTATTATACATCAAAACACAATAAAGCAAAGGAAGTGCGCGTATGCCCATCATCGACATGCCCCTAAATGAGCTAAAAACCTATGCCGGCCTCAATCCCCGCCCCGCCGACTTTGATGCGTATTGGGATGATTCCCTGGCCGAGATGCGTGCCGTCGATCCCCAAGTGGAACTGCGCCCGGCGGAGTTTGCCGCCCCCGGCGTGGAGTGCTTTCATCTGTACTACACGGGCGTGCATGGCGCGCGGGTCCACGCCAAGTACCTGCGCCCCGCTGGCCAGGGGGATTGCCCGGCCCTGCTGCTCTTTCACGGGTATTCCGGTCGCAGCGGCGATTGGTACGGCATGTTGGGTTGGGCTTTGAGCGGTTTTTGCGTGGCGGCCCTGGATTGCCGTGGCCAAGCCGGGCTTTCGGAAGATGTGGGCGGGGTGCGGGGCAATACGCTCCACGGCCAGATCATACGCGGCTTGGACGACCCGGATGCCAAGAAGTTATTGATGCGCGATATCTATTTGGATACCGCCCAGTTGGCCAGCATCGTGATGGGCTTTGACGAAGTAGACGGCGACCGGGTAGGAGCCGCCGGTGGTTCCCAAGGGGGCGCGCTTACCCTGGCCTGCGCCGCGTTGGAGCCACGCATCCGCCGTGCCGCGCCTTGTTTCCCCTTTTTGTGCGACTATCAGCGGGTGTGGGAGATGGACCTGGCAAAAGACGCTTATCGAGAGCTGCTGGATTATTTCCGCAACTTTGATCCCCTTCACCAGCGGGAGCGGGAGGTATTCACCAAGCTGGGGTATATCGACAACCAGCACCTGGCCCCGCGCATCCGCGCCCGTGTGATGATGGCCGTGGGGTTGATGGATACCATCTGTCCACCGTCTACCCAGTTTGCGGCGTACAACAAGATTACCGCGCCCAAGGAAACGGTGATTTACCCGGACTTTGGGCATGAGCATTTGCCTGGGTGGGAGGATAAGGTGTTTGAGTTTATGATGGGGATGGCTTGACAAATACTATAATATTTGTTATCTTGAGTTTGCAGAGAGGGAATCATTCTGATGAAAAGTTACTCCTCGCGTGAAGTGATCCTGATGCTTAAAGCGGACGGTTGGGAGCACATTGGCACGACGGGCGATCATTATCACTTCAAACACCCGACAAAGCCCGGCAAGGTCACCGTTCCACATCCGTCAAAAGACTTGTTTCGCAAGACGCTAGGCAGCATCGAAAAGCAATCGGGGTTACGATTTGGAGAATCAAAAATCAGCGGAAAGAGGCATCTGTCATGAAGCAACCCGCCACCTATTTATATCCCGCCGTGTTTACCTTCGAGGGAGGGCAAATCTCCATCACCTTTCCCGATTTGCCCGGTTGTGTGTCCTGCGCGGATACTGAGGCGGAGGCCGTCGCCAATGCTCGCGAAGCGCTGGGTGGGCACTTGTGGTGCATAGAGCAGGATGGCGACGCTCTGCCCGCGCCCACGCCCGCTAATTCAGTTGAACTTGAAAAAGAGGAAATCGTTTGCCCTATTGATGTTTACATGCCTGCCGTGCGGCTTGCGCAGGAAAACAAGGCAGTGAATCGCACCGTTACACTACCCGCTTGGCTTAATGCCGCTGCGTTGGAAAAGGGCGTCAATTTTTCGCAGGCACTGCAGGCGTCGCTTATTGAACAGTTGGGGTTGCAGCAACGCATGCGAGTGTAATGCAAAAAAGGTGCGCCATTACATATATTTAATCAGTGCGTCGCGCCACTACAATCAACCGCCGGCTGCTTTTATCGTACCCACGCATATCGTAATCACCGTAAATCCGTATGTCATGGAAACCCGCGTCAGAAAGCAGCCTTTTGTACTCCTCATCAAGAAGAATCCTGTACACAATATCATATTGATTGCTCTCCATGCGGTTTTCTGAGTGATACAAATCCAAAACGTGTATGGTTTGGAATCTTTCGTTATGTTCTTTGACAAATACGCGTGAAAAATCCTTTCTATTTACAGCCACTTCAATGGAGGGTAATGATAATGTAAAATGCGTGGTTCCTTGCGTTAATACCAGCAGTCCGTTTTGATTCAATCTGCCCTTCATGGATTTAAGGGCGGTAACCAAATCCGCGTCTGTATGCAGATGGGGCAAAGCGGTGGTAAGGCAAACAACCGCATCAAATGTACTGGTGTGCTCCTGCTCCAGATATCTGAAATTACATTGACATAGAGGAATATCTTTTTTGTGCTTTTCCAGATTGGTTTTTGCAACATTAAGCATTGCTTCTGAATAATCGGAGCCGGTAACACCAAGCCCCATTTCTGAAAACATGTATAAGTGCTGCCCTGTGCCGCAAGCGCAATCTAAAACCGTATTTACGCCATGCTGCTTAAATAGGCTTTCGAAAAAAGATCGCTCATCTCCCAGATAATCTGTTATAGAGCCGAACTCGTCGTAGTCGTATGCAAATTTTTCGTATGCGTCTTTCATTCTAATTTTTTCGCCACCTTTCAATCGCTTGCAAAAACAAATCCCCATACAGTCGCAACTTCTGCTCACCCACCCCCGACACCCGCAGCATCTCTTGCCGGGTGCTTGGTTTCTTAGCGCACATATCAATCAGCGTGGCATTGGAAAACACCACATAGGCCGGGGTCTTTTGCAGCTTGGCGATCTGCCCGCGAAGCCGCGAAAGCTGTTCGTATAGCTCCTCGTCCACCGCCGCAGCCGCCAACGCCGCCCGGTTGCCCGCAGCGCGGGTGGGTTTGCCGTCCAGGCCGCGCCGGGGTTGGCGTTGGGGCACCGCTTCATTCGCTTGGGGTAGGGCAATGGGCAGGCAATCATCGGGTTCGCAGGTTCCGCATGTGCCGCAGTGGGTTGGCGGCTCCTCGCCAAAGTAACGCAGGATGCGCCCGCGCAGGCAACCCTTGCCCGTGCTCAAAAAAGTCATCTCACGCAGGCGGCGCCGGGCCTCGCTGCGGGTCAGCTCACGCTGCTCCTCGCCCAGCTCATCGTTTTCGTAGGCGCGATCGATAAAGTAGTTGTTAAGCACCACGTCGCGCTTGCTGTAGAGCAGCACGCACCGGGCCGGTGAGCCGTCACGCCCGGCCCTGCCCACTTCTTGATAATAGCTCTCGATATCCTTGGGCATGTTGTAGTGCACCACAAAACCCACGTTGGATTTATCAATGCCCATGCCAAAGGCGTTGGTGGCCACGATCAGGGGTTTTTCGTCAAACAAAAAGGCGTCTTGGCTGGCCCGGCGCACCTCGTCTTCCAATCCGGCGTGATAGGCCGTTGCCCCGTGGCCATGTTGGTTGAGCAGCGCGCACATCTCCATTACCAGCTTGCGTGTGCCGCAGTATACGATGCCGCTTTGCCCGCGCAGTTGCTCAACCACGGCCAGCAGGTGGCGTGGTTTCTCTTTGTCTGTGATGCTGCGCACCTCAAAAAACAGGTTTTGGCGGTTAAAGCCGGTCACTAACTTTAGGGGTTGGCGCAACACAAGCAACGATTCGATGTCTTGCCGCACCCGCTCGGTGGCGGTGGCGGTGAAGGCTGCCAACACGGGCCGCCGGGGCAGCGCATCGATAAAGTGCCGCACATCCAAATAGCTGGGCCGAAAGTCGTGGCCCCATTGGGATACGCAGTGGGCCTCGTCCACCGCCACCAGCGGGATGTTTGTCTCCTGAGCAAAGGCCAAAAACTCGGGAGAGGCAAGGCGTTCGGGGGCCACGTAGATCACGGTGTACAAACCGGCGCGGGCGTTTGCCAGGGCCTTGCGGAACTGGCCGGTTGTCAGCGAACTATTTAGGTAAGCGGCGGCCACCCCGTTTTGTTTTAGGGCGCTTACCTGATCTTTCATCAGTGAGATCAGCGGCGAGATCACCAGCGTAATCCCGTCCAGCATCAGCGCGGGCAGTTGATAACAAATCGATTTGCCCGATCCGGTGGGCATGATGCCCAATACATCGCGCCCGGCCAGGATGGCGTCGATCAACTCCTCCTGCCCCTCCCGAAAAGAATCGTAACCAAAATGTTTTTGCAGTAGTTGATACTTCATAAACACAGTATACAGGCAACGCGCTGTGATGTCTACGCAGGAAAGTAAAGACATTCGCCGAATACTACTGTGGCATGCATCTGAATTTGGAGGGATAACAAATGGCGGTTTTGCGCATGGGTGTGATCGGCGTAGGGAACATGGGTACCAGCCACATACGATGGATATTAGACGGCGATGTGCCCGGCATGGAACTGGTGGCCGTGGCGGATCAAAAACAGTCGCGGCTCGATCATGTGCGAGCTTTGCCGGGCTGTGAGGGGATCGCCTGCTTTGCCGAGGGTACGGAACTTATCGACAGTGGCACGGCAGACGCCGTGCTGATCGCCACCCCCCACTACGATCACCCGCCCTTGGCCATCCGCGCCTTTGAGCGGGGCTTGCATGTATTGTGCGAGAAACCCGCAGGCGTGTACACCAAGGCGGTGCGGGAGATGAACCAGGCGGCGGCCCGGAGCGGCAAACGTTTTGGTATGATGTTTAATCAGAGAACCAACGCCCTGTACCGCAAGATGCGCGAGATTATAGTCAGCGGCGAGCTGGGCGAGATCAAACGCACCAACTGGCTGGTGACCGACTGGTATCGCAGCCAAAGTTATTATGACAGCGGCGCTTGGCGCGCTACTTGGGCGGGGGAGGGCGGCGGCGTGCTGCTCAACCAATGCCCCCATAACCTGGATTTGTGGCAATGGATCTGCGGCATGCCCGTAAGCATCCGGGCCTTTTGCCGCGAGGGAGCCTGGCACGACATCGAGGTGGAAGACGATGTAACCTGCTACGCCACCTATGCCAACGGCGCAACAGGTGTATTTATCACCAGCACCGGCGATACCCCTGGCACCGACCGCTTTGAGGTACTGATGGACAAGGGCAAGCTGGTGGCCGAAAACGGCGTGCTCACCATGACCAAGCTGGCCATGGGCGAAAAAGAGTTTTCCGCCACCTACACGGGTGGGTTTGGTGAGCCCGAACGTACCGTGTCCGTGGTGGAGACCGACGGCCAGAACCTCCAGCATGTGGGTGTGCTCCGGGCCTTTGTGGATGCGGCGCTTAACGGCGGCCCCCTGGTGGCTCCCGGCGAGGAGGGTTTGTTTGGCCTAACATTATCCAACGCCATGCATCTCTCTTCCTGGCTGGACAAAACCGTGACTCTCCCGTTAGACGAGGACTTGTTTCTACGACTGTTAAAAGAACGGGCTGCCACCAGCCGCCACAAAACCTCGGACAACGATGTAGTGCTGAATACGGAGGGATCGTACCATGCCTCAGCCCGCATCTAACGGTAACGCGCCCCTGCGGGTGGGGCTGATTGGCTGCGGCGGCATCGCCCAGGTGCATGCGTCGGTTATTGCGGCCCTCCCGCCTGAGACCGCGATCCTGGCTGCCGTATACGATATCATGGAAGAGCGGGCCCAGGCCCTTGCCGGCCAATTCGGAGCAAAGGTGCTGCCCTGCCTTGATGCGATGCTGGAAGGCGGCGCGGTGGACGCCGTGCATCTGTGTACACCCCACGATCTGCACGTGCCCCACACTCTGGCCGCATTGCGCAACGGTCTGCATGTGCTGAGCGAAAAACCCGCCGCCATCTCCTTTGCCGAGCTAGACGCCCTGGAAGAAGCCGCTGCCGGTAGCGTGGCGCAGTACGGCGTTTGCCTGCAGAACCGATATTTGCCGGCGACCCGGCGCGCCCAGGAGCTGTTAGCCGGGGGTGGGCTGGGGAACATATTGGGCAGCCGCGCCATGATCTCCTGGCGGCGGGAAGGCCCTTATTATAGCGAGAGTGGCTGGCGCGGTACCTGGGCCCACGAGGGCGGCGGCGTGATGATCAACCAGGCCATCCACACGTTGGATTTGCAGTGCTTGCTATGCGGGCAGCCGACCCGGTACGAAGGTTCCATGCACAACTTGCATCTGGGCGACCAAATCGAAACCGAAGATACCTGCCAGCTGCGTATGGAATTCCCCGGCGGCGCGGTAGGCCTGCTCCACGCCAGCGTAAGCTATGCCCTGGACGCTCCCGTTTTGCTCGAAGTGCATTGCGAACACGGTGCGTTGCGCATGGAGGGAGACGCCCTTTACTTGCGTGAAGGGGATGGGCCTTGGGAGCACCAAAAGCTGCCCGTATACAATCCACCCGGCAAACTCTACTGGGGCGCCGGGCATGTATTGCTGATCCGCGACTTTTACCAGGCCATCGCCGAGAGCCGGCCCTTCCAGATCGGGTTTAAGGAAGGGACAAGGGTGTTGCGGCCGCTGTTAAAGTTTTATGAGGAGAAAAGGGGACAATTGATACAAAGTACAAAATAAATATATTGTACACAAAAGAGAGATATGGGAGGTATAATGATGAAGTATTCTTGGCGGGAACTGAGCAAGAGGGCGCTCCATGCTATTGCGTTGTTATTGCTGCTTAACCTGATGTTCTTTTTGAGCATGGCGCTAGTGTTCGCCATTCCCAACAACGACGTGCGCACCAATGTGGAACGCTCAATGTTCCTCTTGGATAGGGAGGGTGAATACCCTCGGATTTTCTCGTCCAGCTCCCATTCGATGCTTGATAGCGCGACAGATACCCTCATGATCGCCTCGGCGTTGAAGGGAGAGGATGTCGGTACGTTTTATGCCGCGATGGATATGTCAGACTATGCTCGCTATTGGCACGGTTATCAAGTGATATTGCGCCCGGTACTCCGCTTCTTTAACTACCATGAGATTCGGGTGATTCAAGGCACATCGTTGCTTCTTCTTCTTACGTATCTGCTGTGCGCTTTGGCAAAAAAAGGGTGGGGGGGGGGCGTCGAGATTGCACTTGCCTTTACTTTTTCGCTCTGTGTGACCAATTTTTTCATCGTGCCGATAAGCCTTCAATATGCCAATATGCATTTCTTGATGGCGCTTGCATCCATTATTGCCCTATGGGCGGCTGAGCGTCGGTGGAACACACACCGACTGTGTTTGGTTTTTTTGGTGATTGGTGCGTTTGCGGCGTTCTTTGATCTTCTGACGACACCGTTGATCACCCTCGGTATGCCGCTGCTTCTTCTGCTGTGGCAGCGGGCGAAAAAGACGGACGTTATGCTACGTAACGAGTTGGCATTCATCACGGCCACTAGCATCACTTGGGGTTTTGGTTATGGCTTTACTTTCGCTTTTAAGTGGGTGCTGGCCACTTTGGTGACCGGCAAAGACATCATTGCCGACGGGATGAACCAGCTCGGCTTCCGCATGAGTGGCAGTGGCAACAGCGCATTTACCATCTCCCAGGTTCTGATGCGCAATCTTCGTGGAATTTTATCCCTGCGCTTGGAAGAAACGTTTTTCCCGCTGATATGCGGCTGTATTTTGGCAACGTTGATTTTAGCCATTCTATTGGACCGCACGGCACTTGCCCGCGTGCCCAGGGTATTGCCGATGCTGCTGGTGGGAGCATTTCCCTACGCATGGTATTGCCTTTTGCGCAATCATTCCAGAATTCACAACTGGTTTACCTTTCGCGTGCAAATGATAACGGTGATGGCCGTTGCATGTTCGTTGCTTTACATTGTGGATATACATGCCTGTATGACCACAATCAAGAGAATGATCCAAAAACAATCAAAATGAAAGCTTTAACTTTCCACTTTTAATTCTTTTTGCTCCCGCAGTGACCGGATCAAATGATACAACACAATCCCCATCGCCGCGATCATCGCCGCCGCCGCCAGGCGCATATCCATCGGGCGTTCCCGGACCAGGAAGGGCATGTAGCCCATAAAGGACGAAAAGATGAGGAGCAAAGGGGACAATTGATACTAAGTACAAAATAAATGTATTGTACACAAAAGAGAGATATGGGAGGTATAATGATGAAGTATTCTTGGCGGGAACTGAGCAAGAGAGTGCTCCGCGCTATTGCGTTGTTGTTGGCGCTTAATGTGGCGTTCTTTTTGAGCATGGCGCTGGTGTTCGCCATTCCAAACAGCGATGTGCGCACCAATGTGGAGTATTCGATGCACCAATTGGACTGGGAGGGTGGGTACCCCCGGATTTTCTGGCGCAGCTATTCGGTGCTTGATAGCGTAACAGATACCCTCATGATCGCCTCGGCGTTAAAGGGAGAGGATGTCGGTACGTTTTATGCGGCGATGGATATGTCAGACTATGCTCGCTATTGGCACGGTTATCAAGTGATATTGCGCCCGGTACTCCGCTTCTTTAACTACCATGAGATTCGGGCGATTCAAGGCACATCGTTGCTGCTGCTTCTTACGTACCTGCTGTGCGTTTTGGCAAAAAAAGGTGGGGGGGGGCAAGATTGCACTTGCCTTTACTTTTTCGCTCTGTGTGACCAATTTTTTCATCGTGCCGATGAGCATTCAATTTGCCAATATGCATTTCTTGATGGCGCTTGCATCCATTATTGCCCTATGGGCGGCTGAGCGCCGGTGGAGCACACACCGGCTGTGCTTGCTTTTTTTGGTGATTGGTGCGTTTGCGGCGTTCTTTGATCTTCTGACAACACCATTGATCACCCTCGGCATGCCGCTGCTTCTTCTGCTGTGGCAGCGGGCAAAAAAGACGGATGTTATGCTACGTAACGAGTTGGCATTCATCACGACCACTAGCATCACGTGGGGTTTTGGTTATGGCTTTACTTTCGCTTTCAAGTGGGTGCTGGCCACTTTGGTGACCGGCAAAGACATCACTGCCGACGGGATGAATCAACTTGGTTTCCGCATGGATGGTGGTGGCATCAGTGTGTTTACCATCCCGGAGGTTCTGAGGGGCAATCTTCGTGGCATTTTATCTCTACCCTTGGAAGAAACGTTTTTTCCGCTGATATGCGGCTGTATTTTGGCAATGTTGATTTTAGCCATTCTATTGGACCGCACGGCACTTGCCCGCGTGCCGAAGGTATTGCCGATGCTGCTAGTGGGAACATTTCCTTACATTTGGTACTGTGTTTTACGCAATCATTCCGGAGTTCACGTTTCTTTTACCTTCCGTGTGCAAATGATAACGGTGATGGCGGTTACATGCTCGTTGCTTTACATTGTGGATATACATGCCTGTATGACCACAATCAAGGGAATGATCCAAAAACAATCAAAATGAAAGCTTTAACTTTCCATTTTCAATTCTTTTTGCTCCCGCAGCGATCGGATCAAATGATACAACACAATCCCCATCGCCGCGATCATCATGGCCGCCGCCAAGCGCATATCCATCGGGCGTTCCCGGGCCAAGAAGGGCATGTACCCCATAAAGGACGAAAAGATGATCAGCACCGGCACGTACCATCGTTTGGGGTACCGCACCGCGTACAGCACGGCGAATATCTCGGCCAGCAAAAAGTAACGGTCGTGCATTTTGGGCAACACCAGGGGCATCAGCAGCGTAAAGGCCAAAGACAGCTCCCATATGTGCCCCATGCCGATCTGTTTGCGCCGGTTGTACAAATAGAACAGCAGGCAGAGCACCAGCATGCCCGCATAGGGCAACAGTGCGGCTTGCAAATAACGTATGGTTTCCGGGGGATACCACTCGCTCCATTGCGTGGGGTCTATCCCTGGAATAAACTTGAGGATGGGCGTGTACGCCGGTTGGTTGCTCAATTCGCCAAAGGGCATAAATTGATAGATATTGGGGGCGTTCCAGGTGAGCCGGTCGTTGTATTGGCCTGCCTGCCGCAGATAGATGCTCAACGCGCTGATCAGGGAGCGCCCTGCTATCAGCGCCGGCAGAATGGAGATCAGGTACACCGCCGGGAACACCAGCGCATGGCGCAGCTTGAGTTTTTTGCCCCACAGCCCCAACAATACGATGGGGAAAAAGAACACGGTTTGTAGCTTAAAGCAAAAGGCCACCGAAAGCATGGCTACCGACAGTATGGGCCGGTCGGCCAGCATGGCGTAGACGCAGGCCAGCACAAAGAAGCAGTACAACGTGTCGCACTGGGCCCACAGGGCGCCGTTGAACCAAATGGTGGGGATGAGCAGTGCTGCCGTAAGGGTAAGCAGGCCGTATTTTTTGTCGATAAAGCGTTCTACCATACACATCAGCAGGATGGCCAGCGCAAAGTCGAAGATGATCGATACCACTTTGATCATGTACAGGGGGTTGAGCGGCAGTTCGGCGATGATCAACAGGATGTACTGATAGGGCAGGTTGTAGTCGCCCACCGTCATGGCGAGCGATCTAACCCCATGCTCGCGGAAAATGTCGATCCAAAGCCGCAAGTGACTGACGTAATCAGCGGTAATGTGGTTAAACAGCGCCACACGAATCATAACCGCCACCATCATTAGCGTTGCCACATACAAAAAGCGCGGCCATTCCTGCTTTTTTCTGAGCAGAAGATAGGCTGCCATCGCAACCCCGTACAGCCCGCCAAATATCAGCAAAAATACTCTGCGCTCCTGCCAGGATGCACAGTAGCCCAGCAGCGATACCGGCCCGCCGTATACGCCGGTTAGTGTAAGCGCGGCGGCGGCTAGCCCTGCACATATCCACTGCAATAGCAAACGGTGGCGGCTATCGATGCCCTGCGCCCAGGAAAGAGCCTTTTGCAATCGAGGCACCTTTTGCAGTTGTTGGTTCATTTTTTTCTCCTTGCTTAACTAGTCAATCAAACTGCTGCCGGTCATTTCGGCAGGTTGGGGGATGCCCATCAGTTGCAGCATGGTAGGGGCTAGGTCGCATAGGCGGCCTCCGGTTCTTAACTTCGCGTCCCGGCATCCGTCGTCTACCACGATCAGCGGCACCGGGTTGGTGGTGTGGGCGGTGAAAGGCTCACCGGTGTCCGGGTCCACCATTTGATCGGAATTGCCGTGGTCGGCGGTGATCAGCGCCCGCCCGCCCACATGGCGGATGGCGTGGACCAGCGTAGCAATGCAGGCGTCCACCGTACGCACCGCCTGTTTTGCGGCATCCATGATGCCGGTATGGCCCACCATGTCGCAGTTGGCAAAGTTAAGGATCATCACATCGTATTCGCCGCTTTGGATGTGTTTAGCGGCTTCTTCCGCCACCCCAATGGCGCTCATCTCGGGTTTCATGTCAAAGGTGGCGATTTTGGGGGAGTCGATCAGCACGCGGTCTTCGCCTGGGTTGGCCAACTCCACCCCGCCGTTAAAAAAGAAGGTGACATGGGCGTACTTTTGGGTTTCGGCGATGCGCAGTTGCCGCAGGCCCCGCTTGGAGAGGTATTCGCCCAGGGTATTGTCCAACGTTTGGGGTTTGTTGACCACCAGCAGGCCGGTAAAGGTTTCGTCGTACTGGGTCATGGACACATACAGTACCTTTTGGAAGCCTTTTTTGCGTGGGAAACCGGCAAAATCCGGCTGTATAAACGCCCGGGTGATTTGCCGCGCCCGGTCGGGCCGGAAATTAAAGCAGATCACCGAGTCGCCTTCTTGAATCGTGCCTACGGATTTTCCGTCCTCCAGCACCACGGTGGGCAGCACAAATTCGTCGGTTTCGCCCTTGTCGTAGGATTGCTGTACGGCTTGGGTTGCGCTTCCGGCGGGCACGCCCTCGCCGTATACCAGGGTTTCGTATGCTTTTTGCACCCGATCCCAGATATTGTCCCGATCCATGGCCCAGAAGCGGCCCATCACGGTGGCGATGCGGCCTACGCCGATTTGCTGCAGTTTGGTTTCCAGCTCCTCCACAAAACCCAGGCCCGAGGAGGGGGGCACATCGCGGCCATCCAAAAAGCAGTGCACGTATACCTGTTCCAGGCCGTGTTGTTTGGCCAGCTCCAGCAGCGCGTATAGGTGGGTGTTGTGGCTGTGCACCCCACCGTTGGACAGAAGGCCCATCAGGTGCAGGGAGCGGCCTTTGCCTTTGGCATTTTCTATCGCTTCCAGCAGCTCCGGCTTTTGAAAAAAGTCGCCGTCTTGTATATCCTTGGTGATGCGGGTGAGTTCTTGATACACCACGCGGCCTGCGCCGATGTTCAGGTGCCCTACCTCGCTGTTGCCCATCTGCCCCTCGGGCAGGCCCACGTCCATGCCGCTGGCCCCCAAAAGAGTATGGGGATAGGTTTCCATCAGCGCGTCCAGGGTAGGGGTACCGGCTTGGGTGATGGCGTTGGAGGTTGGGTCGGGATTCACGCCAAAGCCGTCCATGATGATGAGGGCGGTGATTGGTTTTTTGGTCATGCGGTGCTCCTTTGTTGCTATCGTGTGATGATGCCGCGCCGGAATCCCCCCGCCACTGCGGTGGCCCTCCCCCCTTTGGCAAGGGGGGTTCTAAAGAAGAACAATAAATCGGAAGATATCCCCAAAACCTCCCTTGTCAAAGGGAGGGGGACCGCCGCAGCGGTGGAAGGATTCTGCTTGCTGGCAGTCGGTTTACTTATCAAAATGAACTACCTTTGCAAAATCCTCGGCTTTTAGCGACGCGCCGCCGATCAGGCCGCCGTCGATCTCAGGCTGGCGCATCAGGCCGCCCGCGTTGGCCGGGTTCATGCTGCCGCCGTACTGAATACGCACCGCGTCGGCAGCCGCGTCGCCGTACTGGCCAAGGATGGCCGCGCGGATCACACCCACGGTTTCGTTGGCCTGCTCGTCGGTGGCTACCTCGCCGGTGCCGATAGCCCACACCGGCTCGTAAGCCACGACCACCTGGGCAACTTGCCCGGCGGTGAGGCCGGTGAGCGCCGTAAGGGTTTGATAGGCCACCAGGGTGTCGGTATACCCTTCTTCCCGCTGGGACAGCGTTTCGCCTACACAGATGATGGGGATGAGCCCTGCTTTGACCGCGGCCAGGGCCTTGCGGTTCACCGCCTCGTCGGTTTCGGCAAAGTATTGGCGGCGTTCGCTGTGGCCCAGGATCACGTAGGTGCAGCCAGCGGCCAGCAGCATATCTGCCGACAGCTCGCCGGTGTACGCGCCGCTGGGTTGCCAGTGCATATTTTGTGCGCCAAGCTTGATGTTGGTGCCACGTATGGCTTCGCTTACGGCGGCAAAGTTTACTGCCGGCGTACCCAGCACCACCTCGCAGGGGGCGTCTTGTACCAGGGGGATCAGCGCCTCGGCAAGGGCTTTGGCCTCGGCGGGGGTCTTGTTCATTTTCCAGTTTCCGGCTATGATGGGGGTTCTCATGGTGGGCTCCTCCTTGCACATATGTGTAACCAATATCAAATTCGGCATGGGCAAGAAAAAAACCTGCCGCAAGATACGCGGCAGGAAAAAGCATTTTGAGAGCATTTTAATTTGAAGCTATAAATTAGTTGCCCAGGATCTCGTAGATGTCTTCGATGTGGGTGAAGGGGATATTGCGGGATTGGGCGACGCGCTCCGCATAGCTGCCCCTGGCTACCACAAAGGTAACGTTCCTTGCGTTTCTGAACGAGTTCCTCTCGATGTCCTGAACGCTGGACGGGATGGTGATGTTGGTGAGGCCCCTGTTGTTGTAGAAAGCTTCCTTCTCGATCACGGTGATGCTGTCGGGAAGGATCACAACGTTCAGGCCCACGCAATCATAGAACATCCTTTCGCTGATCACGGTAACTCTGCTGGGGATAACGATCTCGCGCAGCCCCGTGCAATCCTTAAACACGTTGGTGCCAAAGGCGGTGAGGGTTTCCGGGAGGACGACGCCGGTGAGCGCAAAGCTGCCCTGGAACGCAAAAGCGCCGATGGTGGTAACGCCTTCCGGGATCACGATGCTAACCAGGCTCCTGATATTCCGGAAAGCCGAGTTATCGATACGCGTAACGGGATGCCTGCCCAAGGTGTCGGGGACGACCACATCGCCGCCCGGCCCTCTGTAACCGGTGACGACCGCGCCGCCATCACGAATCTCAAACTCAAAATCGCCTTCGAACGCGGCCTGCGCGGATACGAGACCCACCGCCATCATGGCGGCAACCAGAAGAAAGATAACCCCAATGCGTACGTGTTTCTTGGTCGACATGTAGAATGACCTCCTCATGAATTTTGAAATAGGATACATCGTTTGATTTACTATGGTGTGGAATATTGTTTTCCTGCGTATACTTTTGGGATGATTCCTTATCCTCCCTTCGTTTCTGTACTCGCAATCCTAGGCGACATGCAATGAAAGTTTCGAACTGTCACTTATCATTGAGCGCGGCTACGCCGGGCAGCTCGATGCCTTCCATATACTCCAGCGATGCGCCGCCGCCTGTGGATACATGAGAAACCCTTTTGGCATAACCCATCAGCTCGATGGCTGCCGCCGAGTCACCGCCGCCCACGATGGTGGTTCCATCGCACTCGGCCATGGCCCGGGCGATGGCGCGGGTGCCCTGGGCATAGCTGTCGAATTCAAACACACCCATGGGTCCGTTCCAGATCACGGTTTTGGCCCGGGATATCTCAGCCGAGAAGATAATTTGGGTCTTGGGGCCAATATCCAGGCCCTCAAAGCCGTCAGGGATATCTTGGGAATGCACGGTGATGTGCAGGCTATCGTTGGAGAAGGAGTCGCCAGCCTCGTTGTCCACCGGCAGCAGCAGGCGCACGCCCTTTGAAGCGGCCTTGGCCATCAGTTCCTTGGCCAGTTCCACTTTATCGGCCTCCAGCAACGAATTGCCGATTTGGCCGCCCAGTGCCTTTTGGAAGGTATAGGCCATACCGCCGCCGATGAGCAGCGCATCCACCTTTTCCAGCAGGTTGTTGATCACGCCGATTTTGTCGCTCACCTTGGCGCCGCCTAGGATGGCTACAAAGGGGCGCTCCGGGTTGTCCAGGGCTTTGCCCATGATCTCGATTTCCTTTTGGATCAGGTACCCGGCCACGGCGGGCAGGTAGTGGGTTACGCCTTCGGTAGAGGCGTGGGCCCGGTGCGCGGTGCCAAAGGCGTCGTTTACATACAGATCGGCCATGGAAGCCAGCTCTTTGGCAAAGGCCGGGTCGTTTTTCTCTTCTTCTTTATGGAAGCGAAGGTTTTCCAGCAGCATCACGTCGCCGTCTTTTAGGGCCGAAGCTAGGCCCTTGGCGGAAGGGCCGATCACGTCGGCCGCCAGGGGCACTTCTTTTTGCAGCAGCTGGGCCAGGCGTGCGGCCACCGGGGCCAGGGAATACTTATCGTTGAATTCACCCTTGGGGCGGCCCAGGTGCGAGCACAGGATTACCTTGGCGTTATTTTTCACCAGGTACTCGATGGTGGGCAGCGCGCCCACGATGCGCTTTTCGTCGGTAATGCGCTTGTTTGCGTCCAGGGGCACATTAAAGTCGCAACGAACCAATACTCTTTTGCCGGATACCGATACGTCTTCGATGGTCTTTTTTGCCATGAGGTACACTCCTTCACGTCGCATATTGGTCTTATTTTGCACATTTTTGCGAGCAGATAACCAAAACGCGCCATATATCCTTAACAGAATACCACGGCGCGACATTTTTTGCAAGGTATGAAACACCAAAAAATCAAAATTTGGTCATGAAACTGTTTTTAATGCTTAATATATTAGAAAATTTGACAATTATATGGCCGTCAGTACCACTGCCAGCACTGCGCCGGGCAACCCCAATACGCCGGACACCGCTAGCGTCAGCAGGTTCACCGACACATTGCCCCAAATCGCCTGCATGCCCAGCAGCCCGGCCACGCCCATCCCGGCGTGGATTAGCCGCCGCCAGCCCTTGCCGCCGATCAACGCGCGGCCCAACACAAACATCACCGCCATCAGCACCGCCATAATGGCCACCCAAGCCCAGGATACCAGCATATTGCTCCCCTCCGCTTCCAGAGCAAAAGCATTTGCGTATGTTTTTCCAACAATCTCATCTGTTAACCAGATCGCCGTGCAGAATCCCTCCACCGCTGCAGCGGTCCCCCTCCCTTTAACAAGGGAGGTAGGGGTTAGGGACGAAAACTTCGAAAAGAATCCCTTAGGGGATTCCTAAGCGACGGCATGCAAAGAATCATTGATTTGGAAAATTATTTTCAAATGCATATTGCTCCCCTCCGCTTATGGGTATGCGGAGGGGAGCAAAGTTTATTCCTCCACCCGCTTCACAAACTGCGCCATTACATACCCCTCGATCACATCGGTCTTTACCCGCAGCCAGCCGTCGGGTAACTCTTCTAACACCAGCAGCTGCTGATCCAAATAGAGGGTGGTCAACACCTTGCCCGAGGTGGTGGGTTCGGTGCGCAGGTTAAGCCAGGAATCATCGGCAATGGCCGTTACTTCCCCGATCCACTCGCCCTGTTGGGGAGCCTGGGTAAGGGGCATGGGCGTGGGGCGTGGGGTAGGGGTGGCCGGGGGAGCCGGTGTGTTGAGGAACCCAACCTCCACCGGCGGCGGCAGCGTGGGGGCCGGGGCTTGCTCTGCCGTGGCGGGCATCAACTGAATGCCCGGATAATAAAAGTGCAGGATTTGCTCAAATGTCCAGTTTTCAACACCAGCCATCCATTCGGCGCCACGCTGGCTCATGCCCACGCCGTGGCCAAAGCGGCGCGCTTCTAATATAACGCCGTCTTCCACCTCGTGTTGGGTGATTAATTCATTATTGCCCGGATTGATGGACAGGCCCAGCAGCCGCTTTGCGTCCGGGAAAAGGGGGATGTCTACCTCGATGGCTTCGGCCACCGGGCCCATGGCCGTCCACAGGGGGGCGGGAATCGCCGTGGGATCGGGATCAGAATCGGAGTTGGAATCAGTTTCCGGCGAGGCTTGCTCAATCCCTTTGCGGGCGTCCACCCGCACCCACAGCCGTAGCATCGTCATCAGCCGGGAGGGTGGGGGGTGCCGGGGCGTATGCAGCTCGGCTTTTTCTACGCCGGTGATGCGGATATGCTGGCTATCGCCGTCGTAGCCCAGGGCCATCAGCGGTTCGGCCAGCTCAGGCTTCAAAAGTTCGGCCAGCCCGTCCAGTGCGTGGTCAACACCTGGCCTGGGCCACTCCCGGGGCAACAATACGCTGCGTACCTGGCTCTTGGGGTTTTGTAGATCGTAGGGATCATCCCGCACGATAAAAAGCTCCTGGCCGCCGTCGGGCCACGCGTTTTGCATCAGCTCGGTTTGGCCGCCGTTGCTGGCGGAATAAAAACCCCGGGCCAACGCCCCGTTTACATAACCGCACAGGCCCGCAGTTTCTTGTATGGCTTGGGCGGAACGGCCATGGGCCGGGTTTGCGCCCCGGTACACCTGGTCGTTGGTATTATCCACCAAATCATAATCCCTGGAGGAACCCAGCTTTCGTTGGGCATAGGTGCGGGCGGTAACCGCCTGGGCCTTCAGCGCCTCCAGCGGGAAGGTATCGCTCATTTCATAGGGCACCACGCCCATTAAGTACACTTCCATGGGTGCGGTGAACACCGGGCGCACCACACCGTCGTTGGCGACGAGGGTCAAATCCCCGGCAAAAAGATTAAACTGGCCGTTAAAGCGCAGACCGTTTTCCTCGGCGGCGGCAGGGGCGGGCAAAGCGTGCCTGCGCAGGGTGAATTTTTCGGCCCGTTTGGCCATGCCTTCATAATATAGGGTGAGCATATCCTGCTCCCAGGCGAAAACCAGCTCGCTGCCCCGCTGGAAGGCCAGGCCACCCGGCTCCAGGGTGTAGCTGCCGTCCAGCGCCACGGTGAGCCGGTCGTCCTGCACGCGGGTGAGCAGCACACGCACGGTTGCGCCTTGATCTTGCGCAGAAATATCCACAAAAGATTCTGTGGCATGGGCCGACCCTATCAAACACAGCGTCAGCCAGGCTGCGGCCATAAACGCTCCTATTTTTGTGTTACCCCGCTTCATGCATTCACCTCCGTGTGATTGCAATCATTATAGCATCTTTGCAGGCAAAATGCACATGTTGTGGAATTTTGCCGTTGTTAGGTGATTTACACGGGCCGTCTTTTCTGGTATGATACACGAGAATTACAGATAGTAAGGTAAGTGAACAGTTTGAATTTTGTCCTAGATGCACTTTTTGTGTTGATTTCGACAGTAAACATATGGATACTTCTCTCTCTTTTGTATTATTTTGTCATAAGCTTCTGGGGATTTAGCAAGATGACAAAGTATGGCGAACATGCACCCAAAACTCGATTTTTGGTGTTTATTCCCGCTTGCAACGAGGAGTTGGTGATCCGTGATGTGATCCGTTCCGTGCAAAAGACGGAGTACCCCTCTTCCCTGATCGATATTTTTGTGATCGCCGACAATTGCACCGACCAAACCCGGGCGCGGGCATTGGCCCAGGGCGCACGGGTGATCGAAACAAAGAGCTTGCCCGGCGAACCGGTGGGCAAACCGCACGCCATCAAAAAGGTGCTCACCGCCCACCCCGAGTTTTACGAAGACTACGATATGCTCACTATTTTTGATGCCGACAATGTGGTGGGCGCCCGCTTTTTTGCCGAGGTCAACAGCCAGTACCTGGACCAGGGGAAACCGGCGGCCATCCAAGGGTACTTGGGGTGCAAAAATAAGGCCGGGTTGGTGGCGTTTTATTACTATCATTCCTACACCCTTACCAACCGCTTTTTTCAGCTCACCCGATACCGGCTGGGCATCAACTGCTCCGTGGGCGGCACGGGCCTTGCGTTTTGCCTAAAAGCCTTGGCGCGTGTTGGGGGCTGGCGGGCCAATACCCTTACCGAAGACATGGAGATGCAGCTGCTGTTTACCCGCAACGGCGAACGCATCTTATGGAACCACTACGCCAAGATCTACGACGAAAAACCCACCACCGCTTCCACTGCCTTTAAGCAGCGCACCCGCTGGAGCCAGGGGCACTGGTATGTGTCGTTGCGCAATGCCGGGCCGTTGATAGGGGCATTTTTCCGCCGCCGCATCCCGTTTAAAGAACTGATCTCCAGTTTTTTCTATATGTTTTCCATGCCCCTGTCGGTACAGATTCCGTTGCTGGCGGTGATGGCCGTGCTTACCATCGCGTTGCGGCAGTTCCAGCCCCTGGTTTTTTTAGGGTTGGACAACTGGAGCTGGCTGCATAATGGGCTGCTCTTCCTTACTTTTTTGTATACCTTGTTTGGTTTGTTTTTTGTGGCCGATTATATGGACAACCAAGAGAAACCCCGATTTTCCTCGCTGTGTTGGGTGGTGGCGTCTTACATCACCCTGTATCCCCTTACGCTGGTATCCCAGGTTCTGGGCTTTTTCCGCCACGGCAACCAGCGCATATGGGTAAAGACCGATCATGGGATCACCGTGACTCCTGAAACGGATCAAAACGAATCACAAAACGTATTAAACGTATTATTTGAAGAAGAACCTCAGGAGCGGAAACAAAACGTTGTATGAGTGATGTCTTAAATTGGATCGCCACCGCCGCCTTTGGGCTGGAGGGGGTGGTGGCGCAGGAGTTGC